>JBBQTX010000026.1:0-14128 GCA_038234475.1 Caulobacterales bacterium
TGCCGCCGACCCTCGCCTACGACGGACCGGCCTCGCTGGACGGTCTTCGGATCGCCACCTCCTATCCGAACATCCTCCGCTGCTATCTGGACGAACACGGGATCGCCGCCGACATCGTCACCATGCGCGGCGCCGTCGAGGTCGCTCCACGGCTCAAACTGGCCTCGGCCATCTGCGACCTGGTCTCCACCGGGGCGACGCTGGACGCCAACGGTCTGGTCGCCAAGGAGACGGTGCTGGAGAGCCAGGCGGTGCTGATCAAGTCGCCCGTCGCGCCGGAGCCCGGCCTGCAACATCTGCTGGACAGCATCGTCGAACGCATGGCCGGCGTGGTGTCGTCCCAAGGTGCCAAATACGTGATGCTGAACGCGCCGCGCTCGGCCCTCGACGCGATCACCGCCATCCTGCCGGGAGCCGGCGCGCCCACCGTCATGCCCCTTTCAGGGCGCGACGACGCGGTGGCGGTCCACGCCGTCTGTCAGGAGGCCGTGTTCTGGGAAACCCTGGAGAAGCTCAAGGCCGCCGGGGCCTCGGCGATCCTCGTCCTGCCGATCGAGAAGATGATGTGATGCGGCGCTTCGACTGGACCACCCTGGACGCCCCCGCCCGAGCCGCAGCCCTCGCCCGCCCCCGCCAGCGCACCGAGGCCCGCGTCACCGACACGGTGCGCGAGATTCTCGAGGACGTGCAGGCGCGCGGCGGCGCGGCAGTCACCGACTGGAGCGTCAAACTGGACGGGGCCGCGCCGCGCCGCCTCGAACTGACGGACACTGTCGTGGCCGCGGCCCGCGACCGGCTGGCCCCCGCAGACACCCGCGCCATCCGCATGGCCGCCGAGAACGTCCGCATCTTCCATGAAGCGACCCGGCCCGCGGATTCCGACTGGGTCGAGATCATCCCCGGCGTCCGCTCGCGGCTGGTCTGGCGGCCCCTGGCTTCGGCCGGCCTCTATGTCCCCGGCGGCACGGCCCCGCTGTTCTCGTCGCTGTTGATGCTGGCCATCCCGGCCGCCGTCGCAGGCGTCGGTCGCTGCGTCGCCATGACCCCGCCGTCGAAATCGGGCGAGCCGCACCCGGCCATGATCTACGCCGCCGCCGAGGCCGGTCTGGAGGCCCTGTGGCTGATCGGTGGAGCCCAGGCCATCGCAGCCCTGACCTTCGGCGCCGAATTCGAAGACGGCGTCATCGAGCCTTGCGACAAGCTGTTCGGCCCGGGTAACGCCTGGGTGGCCGAGGCCAAGAAACAGGCCAGCGCCCGCCCCGGCGGCCCAGCGGTCGACATGCCGGCCGGCCCGTCCGAACTGCTGGTCATCGCCGACCGCGACGCCGACCCCGGGATCGCCGCCGCCGACCTGCTCAGCCAGGCCGAGCACGACGCCGACGCCCAGGTCATCCTCGTCTGCGAGAGCCGGGCCAATATCGATGCCATCCTCGCCGAGGTCGATCGCCAGCTCGGGACCCTGCCACGCGCCGACATCGCGCGCGCCTCCCTCGCCGAGGGCCGCGCCATCCGCGTCCGCGACATGGCCGAGGCCTGCGAGGTGGCCAACCTCTATGCCCCCGAACACCTCGCCCTTCAGACCGTGGATGCGGAGCAACTGGTCAGCCACATCACCGCCGCCGGGGCCGTCTTCGTCGGGGCGTTCGCCGCCGAGACCCTCGGCGACTATGCCGCCGGTCCCAGCCACGTCCTACCCACCGACGGTTCCGCTCGCACCCTCGGCGGCGTCACCACGGCCAGCTTCATGACCTCGATGTCGGTGCAGGTCGTGACCGAAGCCGGGGCCGCCGCGCTCGGCCCCATCGCCGCCCGACTGGCCCGGCTGGAGGGCCTAGAGGCCCACGCACGCGCCGCCGACCTCAGGAGCGGCGCATGAACAATCTGCCCGCCCCCTTCGCGCCGCTGGTCACCGGTGGCGAGGGTCTGGACCGCTATCCGGCCGAACCGCAGGCCCTGGCCGCCCGCATGGCCGAGGTCTATGGCGTGCCGGGCGATCATGTCCTGCCGGTGCGCGGTCTGACGCATGGGCTTGAGCTCGTCTTCCGGCTGGCGGCGCGCGAGGGACAGGCGGTCCAGGCTCCGGACGCCGAACCCTATCGCGCCCTCGCCACCCTCTACGCCCCGCCCGCCGCCGGAGCGGAGACGGCGGCGGTAATCCTGCGCGCCCTTGGCTCGCCGGAGGCCGTCGCCGACATGGCCCGGCGGGTCGCGCCCGCCCTGCTGGTCGTCGACGAGGGACTGGCCGAGTTCACGGACGCCGCCTCCGCCGCGACCGTCATCTCCGACCACCCCAACCTGATCGTCCTGCGCAGCCTGTCGCTGGCCTATGGTCTCGCCGGCGCGCGGGTCGGCGCCGCGCTGGCCCAGGCTCCGACCCTCGCCCGGTTGTCCACCGTGCTGGAACCCTATGCCGTGCCGGAAGTGTCCGTTCGACTGGCCCTGCAGGCGCTCGATCCGTCGCGCATGCTGGAAAGCCGCGAACGCCTGTCCGCCGTCCGCCGCGAGCGCGAACGGCTGGTCAAGGCGCTGGGCCGCGAGATGCCCGTCGAGCCCGGCTTCGGCCCCATCATCATGGCGCGGCCCTCGGACCCCGACACCGTACTGGTCGCCCTCGCCCGGCTCGGGGTGGCCGCCGAACGCGCGGGCGACCGCATCCGCCTGCCGGTTTCGACGAGGGCCGAAGTCAACGACCGGCTGCTGGTCGCGCTCGATCTCGCGCCCTCCGGTGGCCGCGCGCATCGCACCGGCCAGGCCGTCCGCGACACGAAGGAGACGCGCATCGTCTGCGCCGTCGACCTCGACGCCACCGGTCCCGTCACCATCCACACCGGCGTCGGCTTCTTCGACCATATGCTCGAACAGGTCGCCGCCCATGGCGGCTTCTCCCTGCGCCTGTCCTGCGAGGGCGACCTGCACACCGACCCGCACCACACCATTGAGGACTCGGCCATCGCCTTGGGTCAGGCCTTGAAACAGGCGCTCGGCGAGCGTCGCGGCATCGCCCGCTATGGCTTCGTCCTGCCGATGGACGAGGCCAAGGCCAGCGTGTCCATCGACCTTTCCGGTCGCCCCTATCCAGTGTTCGAGGGGACATTCTCGACGCCCTTCATCGGCGACTACCGCACTGATCTGACGGCCCATGTCTTCCGCTCGCTGGCCGAACACCTCGGCGCGGCCATCCATGTCTCGGTCACCGGCGACGACGACCACCACAAGACCGAAGCCGTCTACAAGGCCTTCGGTCGCGCCCTGCGTCAGGCCATCCGCGTCGGGGGCGACGTCGTGCCGAGCACCAAGGGGGTGCTGTGATGGTCTGTGCATTCCTCCCCCATCGGGGGTGGAGGAACGATCGGAGAATCCGACCGAACGACGGGACCGCGAAGCGGTGGAGGGGGCCTACCCCAATCACCACTCCCGTCGTCTGCCCCCTCCACCATCCTGCGGATGGTCCCGCTCCCCCGATGACGGAGGAACCATGAGCTCCATCAACGTCACCGTCCTGGCCTACGGTGCCGGCAACACCGCCTCGGTGCAGTTCGCGCTGGAGCGGCTGGGCGCGACCGTGCGCCTGACCGACGACCCGGTCGCCGTGGCCCAGGCCGAGCGGCTGATCCTGCCCGGCGTCGGCGCGGCCGGTTACGCCATGGCAAGGCTTTCGGACCTCGGCCTGGTCGAGCCGATCCGCGCCTTCTCCCGCCCCCTGCTCGGCATCTGCCTGGGCCAGCAACTTCTGTTCGAAACCAGCGACGAGGGCGAGGAGGTTGCCCTGCTCGGCCTGATCCCGGGCCGGGTCGCCCGGCTCGATCCGGGGCCGGCCCTGCCCGTCCCTCACATGGGTTGGAGCCTGCTGGGAAGCATCCGCTCCGATCCCCTGCTCGAAGGGGTCGCGGCCAAAGCCTGGGCCTATTTCGTGCACAGCTACGTCTGCCCGGACGGCCCGGCCACCCTGGCCCGGGCCGACTACGGCGGCCCCGTCCCGGCCGTGGTCCGCGACGCCAACCGCTGGGGCTGCCAGTTCCATCCCGAACGCTCCGCCGCCGTCGGCGCCCGGATCCTGCGCAATTTTCTGGAGCTTCCCGCGTGATCGTCTACCCCGCCATCGACCTCCGGGAGGGCGTCTGCGTGCGGCTGATGCACGGTCGATTCGATGCGGTCACCCGCTATGACGACGACCCTGTCGCCCGCCTCGCCGCCTTCGCCGCCGCCGGCGCGACCTGGGCCCATGTCGTCGACCTCGACGGAGCCGAGGCCGGCCGAGCGGTCCAGCACGCCTTGATCGGCGACCTCGCCCGCGCCGTCGACATCCGCATCCAGTCCGGCGGCGGGGTGCGATCCGTCGCCGACGTCGCCGCCCTGATCGACGCCGGCGTGGCGCGCGTCGTGGTCGGATCCCTGGCCGTGTCCCAGCCGGAGACCGTGGCCGACTGGCTGCGCCGCTTCGGACCCGACCGGATCACCCTGGCGATCGACGTCAAGGCCGACGGTGACCGCTGGGTCCCCGCGCTCAAAGGCTGGACGGAGGCGGCCGAGGTCGATCTCTGGACCGCGCTCGACCGCTATCCGCCCAATCTTGCCCGCCATCTGCTGGTCACCGACGTCGGGCGCGACGGGGCCCTCACCGGCCCCAACCTCGACCTTCTGGGCGAGATCGTTCGCCGCCGCCCCGACCTCAAGGTCCAGGCCTCGGGCGGTGTCTCCAGCCTCGCCGACCTCGCCGCCGCCCGCGCCATCGGCTGCGACGGTGCCATCGTTGGTCGGGCCCTCTACGAAGGCTGTTTCACCGTGTCCGACGCGATCGCTGCATGACGGCCCGGCGCATCATCCCCTGCCTGGACGTCAAGGACGGACGGGTGGTCAAGGGCGTCCGCTTCCAGGGTCACACGGACATGGGCGACGCCGCCGACCTCGCCGCCCGTTACCGCGACGAAGGGGCCGACGAACTGGTCTTCTACGACATCACCGCCAGCCCCGAGGGCCGCACCCTCGACTACAGCTGGGTCCGCGAGATCGCCCGGCTGCTGGACATCCCCTTCAGCGTCGCCGGGGGCATCCGTTCGGTGGATCAGGCCGCCCGCTGCCTCGACCACGGCGCCGACAAGGTGTCGATCAACACGCCCGCCCTCGAACGCCCCGAGCTGATCGGCGAACTGGCCGACCGCTTCGGGTCGCAATGCGTCGTCGTCGGCGTGGACTCGAAGCGGGCCGGCGACGACTGGCAGGTTCACCAGAACACCGGCGACCCGACCGCCAGCCGCGGCGCCGGGCGCCGGACGATGGACTGGATCGTCGAGGCGCAAGGCCTCGGTGCTGGTGAGATCGTGCTCAACTGCATGGACGAGGACGGCGTTCGCTGCGGCTACGACATCGCCCAGCTGGCCGCCGCCCGCTCGCGCCTGACCATCCCTTTGGTCGCCTCGGGCGGGGCCGGAGCGGCCTCGCACTTCCTCGACGTCTTCACCGGTGCCAACGTCTCGGGTGCCCTGGCCGCCAGCGTCTTCCACACCGGCACCCTGGCCATCCCCGACCTGAAGGCCTTCCTCTCCGGTGCCGGGGTCGAGGTGCGACCATGAGCTTGACGATGATCAACCCCGACACTCTCGACTTCGCCAAGGGCTCCGGCCTTATCCCGGTCGTCGTCCAGGACGCAGCCACCCTCCAGGTGCTGATCCTCGCCTGGATGGACCGGGCCGCCCTCGACGAAACGATCGCCTCGGGCGAGGCCACCTTCTTCTCGCGCTCGCGCGGGGGCCGGTGGCGCAAGGGCGAGACCTCAGGCGACCGGCTGTACGTCGTCTCCATAACGGCCGACTGCGACGCCGACGCCCTGGTGCTGAAGGTCCGACCGGTCCGCAACGCCTGCCACCTGAACCGCGTCAGCTGTTTCGGCGAGGAGGACGCACCCGGCCTCGGCCGCATCGCCCGGCTGGAGGCGACCATCGCCGAGCGCGCCACCGCCGATCCGTCGGTCAGCTGGACCGCCCGCCTTCTGGCCGAAGGGCCGAAACGCGCGGCGCAGAAGGTCGGCGAGGAGGGCGTGGAGACCGCGCTCGCGGGCGCTGCGGGTCCGGACGAGGAACTGGCATCGGAGGCGGCGGATTTGATCTATCATCTGCTGGTCCTGCTTCGGGCGCGTAACATGGTGTTTCAGGACGTGCTGGACGTCTTGGCGCGACGCTCGGAAGCAGTCAGACAACCCCGAGGCCCGACCGGGACCTGAAGGAAGGATGGCGAATGGCGGCCCTGGTGCTCTTCGGCGGCGGCGGCGATCTGGCGATGCGGATGCTGCTGCCCTCGCTCTATTTCCTCGAATATGACCGGCGGCTGCCCGAGGGGCTCAAGATCATCGCCGCCGCGCGCACGGACGAGACCCGCGACGCCTATGTCGCCCGGGTCCGCGAGAGCGTGCAGTCGCGGGCCGACGGACACTGGGACGATGACGCCTTCGCCCGCCTCGCCGCCCGGCTGGACTATGTCGCGGTCGACGCCACCAGCGCCGAGAGCCTGAAGCCGCTGAAGGCCATGGTCGGCGAGATCACGGCCCTGACCTGTTTCCTCGCCGTCTCGCCATCACTCTACAGCGGCATCGTCCGGGGGCTGAAGGCCGCCGGCCTCACCGGACCCGGAGCCCGGATCGTGCTGGAGAAGCCGGTCGGACGCGATCTCGCCTCGTTCCGCGAGATCGACGAGGCCGTTGGACATGCCTTCACCGAGGAACAGATCTTCCGCATCGACCACTACCTGGGCAAGGAGACGGTCCAGAACCTGATCGCCCTGCGCTTCGGCAACACCATCTTCGAGCCGCTGTGGAACAATCTGACCATCGATCACGTCCAGATCACGGTCGGCGAGACCGTCGGCGTCGGCGACCGTTGGCCCTATTACGACGAGTATGGAGCATTGCGCGATATGCTCCAGAACCACATGCTGCAGCTGCTTTGCCTGGTGGCCATGGAGCCGCCCAGCAATCTGGACCCGGACTCGGTGCGCAACGAGAAGGTCAAGGTGCTGCGCTCGCTGCGCGTCGTCACGCCCGAAGATGTCGAGCGCGTCACGGTACGCGGCCAGTATCGGGCCGGCGAGGTCGAGGGCAAACCCGTCGTCGCCTATGAATCCGAACGCGGACAGTCTTCGGACACCGAGACCTTCGTCGCCATCCGCGCCGATATCGACAACTGGCGCTGGGCCGGCGTGCCCTTCTTCATGCGCACCGGAAAACGGCTGCCGGAGAAACGCACCGAGATCGTCATCCAGTTCAAGCCGATCCCGCATTCGATCTTCGAGAACGACGCCCACTCTTCGCCCAGCCAGGGCGGCGAGGTCCAGGCCAACCGGATGATCATCGAACTCCAGCCCGAGGAGGACATCTCCCTGACGGTGATGAACAAGCGCCCGGGCCTCGACCAGCGGATGCGGCTGCAGCCGATCCAGATGAGCCTGTCCTGGGGCGTCGGCGGCAAGGACGCCAAACCGCCGCGCCGCCGGGTCGCCTATGAACGGCTTCTGCTCGACGCCATGGCCGGCGACTCGACCCTGTTCGTGCGTCGCGACGAGGCCGAACAGGCCTGGAAATGGGTCGACGAGGTCTCCGAGGCCTGGGCTGGGGCGAATTTCAAGCCGCAAGCCTATGTGGCGGGAACCTGGGGCCCTGCCGCTGCCGACACGCTGTTGGCCCGCACCGGACGCGAGTGGAACAGCAGGCAAGACCGTTGACCTCGAACCTGGCGATTGAGACGTTCACCGATGGAGCGGATTGGGCCTCCGCCTGCGCCGCGCGCCTCACCGACACCCTTGCCACCGCGCTCTCCGAGACGGGCAAGGCGATCTTCGCCGGCTCCGGGGGCTCCACCCCCGCGCCGATCTACGCCCTTATGGCCGATGCCGGCCTCGACTGGTCGCGCATCGTCGTCACCTTGATCGACGAGCGCTACGTGCCCGAGACCTCGCCGGATTCCAACGCTGCCCTTGTGAGACAGACCCTGCTGACCGGCCCCGCCGCAGCGGCCCGGTTTGTGCCCCTCTTCCACTCCGAAGTGACCGTCGACCGCGCCGCCGCTGTCGCGACCCATGCGCTGGCGGCCGAGGGCGGCAGACTCGATGCGGTCCTTCTCGGCATGGGCGAGGATGGCCATATCTGCTCCATGTTCCCCGGCAGCCCGACCCTGACGACCCTGCTGACGCCGACGCTCAGGCCGGCGGTCTACGGCGTGCCCCATGGCCGCGACGGCGCGGCTCCCAGCCTCGAGCGGCTGTCGATCAACCTGCCCTGGCTGATGACCGCCCGGCGCGTGGTCCTGGCCATCACCGGCTCCGCCAAACCCGCCGTGTTCGAGCGAGAGGCCGCCGGCGATCCGACCGTCCAGCCCATCGCCGCCCTGATCGCTGCCAATATCCCGCTGGACGTTCTGTGGACGGAGAGAGCCTGATGCCGCAACTGAATCCGGTCGTTGCCGAAGTCACCGCCCGCATCGTCGAGCGATCGAGGGCCACGCGCTCGGACTACATCCGCCGCATGGACGCCGGCCGTGACAGCGGTGCCGGCCGCGCCAAACTGTCCTGCGCCAACTGGGCCCACGCTTTCGCCGGGGCCCCGGTCAAGGACAAGCTGACCGCAATGTCGGGCGTCCAGCCCAATGTCGGGATCGTCACCGCCTACAACGACATGCTGTCGGCGCATCAGCCGTTCGAACGCTTTCCCCAGGTGATCCGCGACGCCGTGCGCGAGGTCAACGCCACCGCCCAGGTCGCCGGCGGCACGCCCGCCATGTGCGACGGCGTCACGCAAGGCCGCCCCGGCATGGATCTGTCGCTGTTCAGTCGCGACGTCATCGCCATGTCGGCCGGTGTCGGCCTGACCCATGACGCCTTCGATGCGGTCATGGCGCTGGGGGTCTGCGACAAGATCGTGCCCGGCCTGTTCATCGGGGCGCTGGCGTTCGGCCATCTGCCGGTCGTCTTCGCCCCGGCGGGTCCCATGCCCTCAGGCATTCCGAACGCGGAGAAAGCCCGTGTCCGCGCCCTCTACGCCCAGAACAAGGTTGATCGCGCCACCCTGCTGGAGAGCGAGATCGCCAGCTATCACTCGCCCGGCACCTGCACCTTCTACGGCACCGCCAACTCCAACCAGATGATGATGGAGCTGGGCGGCCTGCACATGCCGTCGACCGCCTTCGTCCACCCGGAAACAGGCCTGCGCGACGCCCTGACGGCCGCCACCGCCAAACGCGCCGTCGAGCTGGCCCGCACCGGTCAGGGCCGGATGGCCGACGTCATCTCCGCGAAGTCGATCGTCAACATGACCGTCGCCCTGCTGGCCACCGGCGGTTCGACCAACCACGCCATCCATCTGGTCGCCATGGCGCGCGCGGCGGGGGTGTTGATCGACTGGACCGACATGGACCAGCTGTCGTCCGCGACGCCGCTGCTGGCCCGCGTCTATCCCAACGGCTCGGCCGATGTGAACGCCATGCAGGCCGCCGGCGGCGTCGCCTTCATCGCCCGCGAACTGGCCGGCGCCGGCCACATCCATTCCGACGTCACCACCATCATGGGCGAGGGCATCCACCATTATTTCCAGGAACCAACGCTGATCGACGGCGAACTGGTCTGGAAGGACGGCGTCACGAGCAGTCTCGACACGGACATTCTGCGGCCCGCCTCCGATCCCTTCGATACCGAGGGCGGCCTTCGTCTGGTCCAGGGCGACCTCGGCCGGGCCGTGATCAAGGTCTCGGCGGTCAAGCCCGAGAATCGCATCGTCGAGGCCCCCGCCGCCGTCTTCGAGACCCAGGAAGACGCCCTCCAGGCCTTCCAGGACGGCAAGCTGGACCGGGACGTCGTCGTGGTCCTGCGCTTCCAGGGCCCCCGCGCCAACGGCATGCCGGAACTGCACACCCTCTCGCCCGCCCTGTCCGTGCTTCAGGACAAGGGCTTCAAGGTCGCCTTCGTCACCGACGGGCGGATGTCCGGTGCCTCGGGCAAGACGCCGGCCGCCATCCACGTCAGTCCGGAAGCCCTGGCCGGCGGCCTGCTGGCCCATGTTCGCGACGGCGACATCATCCGCCTCGACGCGGACGCCGGGGTTCTGACGACCGTCGGCGTCCCGGACCTCGCCGCCCGTCCCGCCGCCGCCCGGTCACAGGCGCAGGCCGAGGGTTCGGGCTGGGGCTATGGCCGCGAACTGTTCGGCGCCTTCCGCGATGTGGTCTCGACCGCCGAAGAGGGTGCCTCGGTCTGTTTCGCCCCCCCGATCGGGGCACCGGCCCAGAACGGAACCCGGCCGGACAACAATGTCGTCGATCGCACGGTAGATGCGTGACTTCCCCTGAAGCAGCGAGCCCGTCTTCTCCGCCCAAGCGGGGACGCGCGGCGAGCGATAGGGAAAACGTCCCTCAAGAAGGGAGCCGCCGCGCGGCGACCGCTAGGGACAAAAGGAAGACTCCCCAATGACCATCGTTGGAGACAGGACCCTGCTCGTCGGCGACGTCGGCGGCACCAATGCCCGCTTCGCACTGGCCCATATGGTCGAGGGCGAGCCCGTGCTCGAACACCATCAAGGCTTCCCGGCCGAAACCTACCCGACCTTCCTCGAGGGTGTGCGAGCCTTCCTCGACGGCTGCGAGACAAAGCCGACCGGCGGCGTCCTCGCCGTGGCCGGACCGGTCACCGACGGCGAGATCGACCTGACCAATTCGTCTTGGCGCGTGTCCGAGGCCGAACTGCAGACGCTTGGCCTGCAACCCGTGCGCCTGATCAACGATTTCGAAGCCCTCGCCTGGGGCGCGCCCGTCGTGCCCGAAGAGATGCTGGCCTCGCTGGGCGGTCCCGCCAAGGGCGAGCCGCAGGCCGCCATCGCCGTGCTCGGCCCCGGCACCGGTTTCGGCGTTTCGGCTCTGGTGCGCGACATCCACGGCCTTGAGATCGCCATGCCGTCCGAGGGTGGTCACGCCTGTTTCGCCCCCGGCGACGCGGTCGAGGACGAGATCCTGCGCATCCTGCGCCGCCGCTACGACCGGGTCTCGATCGAGCGGCTGATCTGCGGCCCCGGCCTGCTGAACATGCACCGCGCCTTGGCCGAGATCGACGGACGGGAAAGTCATATCGACGATCCGGCCCAGATCACGACCGAGGCCATGGCCAACCCCGACAGCCCCTGCGGTGCCACTCTGGCCCGGTTCTGCGCCATCCTGGGGGCCGTGGCCGGCGACATCGCCCTGACCACCGGCGCACGCGGCGGCGTCTATATCGGCGGCGGTATCGCCCCGCGCATCCTGCCCTTCCTGAAGGCCAGCCCGTTCCGCGAACGCTTCGAACACAAGGGCCGGTACCACGACTATATGGCGGCCATCCCCACGAACGTGATCCTGCACAAACACGCCGCCCTGCTGGGTGCGGCCCGGGTCGCCTTCACGGACGCAATGTGACGTTCCAACACTTTTTCTCACGCGACCGTGAACCGGATTGAGGCGGCGGCGTTATCGGATTTCCACTCTGGAAGGATATCCAAAATGCGTAAACTGATCATCGCCGCCGTCGCCACCTTCGCCTTGGCCGGCGTCGCCGCCTGCACCGAAAGCGCCGCCGACAAGAAGGCCGAAGTGCAAGCCGACGCCTTGGAAGAGCAAGCTGCGGCCGCTCCGACGGAAGCCGCCGAAACAGCCCTGAACGAAAAGGCCGACATGATCGAGCAGAACGCGGGCAATGCCGACGGCGGCGCGACCACGGCCAACACGCCGAATACCTCGCCGAGCACCATGCCGCCGGCCAACTAAAGCCGTCCACCGGGGCGTCATGACCCCCGGATACCTTCAGAACGGTCAGCCCCCGTCGCGCTCGCGGCGGGGGTTTTCCGTGGCCGCTATTTCGAGATTTGCGCCCGTTTCGGCGGCCAGGGGATAAAGGCGCTGGTCCGGCGGACATAGTCGGCATAGCCGGGTCGGGTGCCGTGAATAGCCTTCTCGGTGATGCCGATCCCGGACCATTTGGTCAGGGTGAAGGTCAGGAACAGCGGCCCGGCGATGGCCCAGACCCCCGGCCCGGTCTCCGCCGCGATCAGATACAGCCCCCACCAGACGCAGGCATCGCCGAAATAATTGGGATGCCGCGTATAGCGCCAAAGGCCGGTGTCCAGCACCGTGCCCTTGTTGGCCGGGTCCTTCTTGAAAGCCGCCAGCTGGGCGTCACCGATGCTTTCGAAGCCGATGCCGATCACCGCCAGCACGGCCCCGGTCCAGCCGATCCACCCCACCGTCGGCTCGATGGCGATCTGTCCCAACTGGGTCGGCAGGGAAGTCAGCCAGGCCAGCACCGCCTGCGGCAGGAAGACGATCAGCAGGCTCGTCGTGGCGAAGCCCCAGCCCCGGGTCTCCTTCATCCGGCCCAGAATTTCGACATAGCGGGCGTCGGCCCCATGGGCCCGCCAGCGCCGGTAAAGATGCCACCCCAGCCGCAGGGCCCAGATCCCGACCAGCCACAGCAACAGCCATTTGCGCGTCGGGTCGCCCTCTGTGCGCGGGAAGGTCGCCAGCGCCAGCAGCAGCATTCCCATCGGCCAGACGGCATCGATGAAGCTGACGTCCCTGACCCACAGGGACACGCCCCACAGCGCGACCATGACCGCGACGATCAGGGCGAAGTTCAGACCCAGCAGGGTGAGGATTTCAATCAGGCTCATGGGCTAACAACGCTATCGCCACGCTTTCGGATGCAAGCCCTAATCGACGCAAATCGTCGACTCGGCCTTGCCGCCCTCGACCGTGGTGTAACAGCCGAAGCGGCTGCTGTTGACCTGGCATTGACCGACCGCGTTCGCTCCGGCGCGCGGTGCCTCTCCGGCCCCGTCCTCGATACGGCAGTCGCCGGCGCAGTCTTCGCCGTCGGTACAGCGACGGCCCGCGTCGGCATAGCCGACCACGCACCGCAGCGTCTGCATCCGGCCCTGCGGCAACATCTTGCCGCCCTGCGCCGCGCAGGCCGCCCCGTCCTCGCCCCCCACCGGCGACTGCTGCACCGGTGCCGACGCCAGGTCCGTCGGGCCATCCACGGGCATCGGCTGGCAGGCGGCCATCAGCAGCGCCGCCATGATCACGATCCGCTTCATTTCACGCGTCCCTTCTCGAAACCGGTCCAGACGTCGTCATAGTCGAGCTGCATCGTCGGCGAGGTTTGCGCCCATTCCGTGGTCCGGATCGGCGCGCGCGTCTCGAACATGAAGGCCAGGGTGTTCTCGATCCTGACCGGCTTCAGCGCGGCGGCCACGGCCTTGTCATAGGACGCCTGATCCGGCCCGTGCCCACTCATACAGTTGTGCAGCGACGCCCCGCCCGGCGCGAAGCCGCCCTCCTTGGCGTCATAGTCGCCGGTCACCAGCCCCATAAACTCGCTCATGACGTTGCGATGGAACCACGGCGGGCGGAAGGTGTCCTCGGCCACCATCCAGCGCGGCGGGAAGATGACGAAGTCGCAGTTGGCCGTCCCCGGCGTGTCGCTGGGCGAGGTCAGGACGGTGAAGATCGACGGGTCCGGATGGTCGAAACTGACCGTGCCGATCGTGTTGAACCGGGCCGTGTCGTATTTGTACGGCGCGTGATTGCCATGCCAGCCGACCACATCCAGCGGGCTGTGATCAAAGGTGGTGGCGTACAGCCGGCCTGCGAATTTCTGCACGCACTGGGTCGGCCGCTCCACATCCTCGAACGCGGCGACCGGGGTCAGGAAATCGCGCGGATTGGCCAGGCCGTTCGAGCCGATCGGCCCCAGGTCCGGCAGGCGGAAGGCGGCACCGTAGTTCTCGCAGACATAACCCCGGATGGGACCGCCGCACTCGACCCGGAACCGCACCCCCCGCGGAATGACCACGATCTCGCCGGGCCTGGCATCGATCCGCCCCATCTCGGTGACGAAGACCTGCTCGCCCTGTTGCGGCACGATCAGTAGTTCGCCGTCGGCGTCGTAGAAGACACGGTCGATCATCGACCGGTTGGCCGCATATAGATGAATGCCGACCCCCGTCAGCGCCTCCGCATCGCCCGTGCCGCCATAGGTCACCAGCCCCTCGACCCAGTCGGTCGGCTCCGACGGCAACGGCAGCGGGTCCCAGCGCATCCGGTTCGGCGACGGCGGCGCCTCATGG
>JBBQTX010000027.1:0-13951 GCA_038234475.1 Caulobacterales bacterium
TGGAAGACGGTCTGGAACAGCAGGTCGCCCAGTTCCGACTTCAGCTCGTCCATGTCGCCGCGTTCGATCGCGTCGGCGACCTCATAGGCCTCCTCGATCGTATAGGGGGCGATGCTGGCGAAGGTCTGCTCCACGTCCCACGGACAGCCGCCGACCGGGTCGCGCAGCCGGGCCATGATGGCGGTCAGGCGGTCCATGGGCGTCATGCGGTTTCCGTCGCCACGGCCACCGCCGCCGCTTCGTCGCGCTGGGCCAGCCGGGCGCGCACCACGGCGTGACGTGGCCTGTCCAGCGGATAGCGGTTCAAAGCCCAGGCTGCTGCGAACAGCAGCACCGTCGGCACGGCGAGGAACAACAGGGTCAGCGTCGTCAGGGCCCGGGCGTCGTTGACGGCGCCGGGCGTCTGGTCGAATCCGACCCAGCCCAGGATGATCAGCACCCCGACACTGATCGCATAGCCCAACTTGGTCGTCAGGCTGAGGAAGGAGAACAGCAGGCCCATCCGGTCCTCGCCGGTGTCCAGCCGCACCTCGTCGGCGACGTCGGCCATCATGGCGCGGGTCAGCAGCAGGCCTGCCGCATAGGGCAGGCCGGCAATGAACAGGCCTACGCCGGTGACGGCGAAGCCGTCGAAACCGATCTTGACGCCCGCAAGGCTGACGATGTTGAACCCCGCCGACGGCAGAAAGCCGACCAGTCCGTACAGGATCGCGAAGGCCACGGAGGCGATCTGCAGTGCCCGGTCCTTGCCCAGCTTGACCGCCAGCCAGCTCCAGAACGGCGCGGCCAGAAGGCCGGCGACGAAATACAGCACCATGAAGATCTGGCTGGACCCGCGATCAAAGCCCTTGATGCTCTCGAAATAGAAGAACAGCAGCGCCCCGGTGATGCCGGGCGCGATGCCGAGGAACAGGTCGCACAGCAGGACCTTGCGTACGACCGCCCGCTTGAACAGGGCGACCCAGGCCTTCAGCGCGCCATGCGGCTGTTGCCGGACGACCTGCGGCTCGGGCGCGAACACGACGGCGGTGATCAGGGTCACGGGCAGGCCGATCAGGATGAACCACCCCATGGCGCGAACCCCGTCCTCATAGGTGCCCCAACCCGCCTGAAGCACGACGGTGGGGATGAACAGGGCGATCAGCACGCCGATGATGTTGGCCGCCTGCCACCAGCCGTAAAGCCGCGAACGCTCGTCATACTGGGGGGCCAGCACGGCGCCCCAGGCCAACTGGGCCAGGGTCGTGATCGAAAACCCGAGGTAAAGGATCAGCAGCCAGAAGAAGAGGTAGCCGAAACCGGCCCCCGGCTGAACGAAGAAAATGAATGCGACCGCGAGCATCAGGACCGGCGTGCCGATGGTCAGCCAGGTGCGGTAAGGACCCCATTTGCTCTTCGTCCGGTCCATGCCCCAGCCGATGACCGGGTCGAAGAAGATGTCGATCACCCGCACCAGCAGAAAGGCCAAGCCGACCGCCGCCAGCTCAAGGCCGACGTACTGGCTGTAGAAGGCCGGCAGGCTGACCGCGAGCGGCAGGCCGACCGCCGCATAGGGCAGGCAGGGCCCGGCGAAGGCAGCCAGTACGGCGTTCGAGCGGCGCGGTGCCGTCGGGGCGGCGGGCACGGGGGAGGCGACGTCCGTCATGTCTGTGTCCGGCGATTCGGCCCGAGGCGGCCCGAGCCTCACCATGCCGCCTTTGCGCGCAGCGCGCGAGCCGTCGGATGCCGGTTCCGCCCCTGCGTGAAGGGCCTTGCGGCGGACACAGAGGTGGGGTCACCATCGCCCGATGCCGATCCGCCTGTTCCTGTTGCTTGTCAGCGCCTTCGCCGCCCTGATTCTCGCGAGCCCGGCTCGGGCCCAGGCCGAGTTCTGCGACCGCCAGGTCGAGGACTGGGGCGGTCAGGCCCTGTCCAACGGCATCTCGCTCTATTCGCTGGAATGGACGCCCTTCGGGGCGACCGAATGGGGCTGGGAAACCTATGTGCCGCTGATCCAGCAGGAACTGGGGACAGGCTGCGACGCCAGCTCCCCCCGTTTCGCCCGCGCGCTCGCCGATTTCCAGCTCTCGCACGCACTGCCGGCGACCGGTATTTTCGACCAGGCGACCTTCCAGGTCTTTCGCGGCGTCTGGCAGGAGCGGCGGCCCTTCGTCATGGCCCGGGTGCGCGGGGAACCCTGTCCAGAGCCGCCGCCGCTGTATCAATTGGGCTATCTGGTCGAGTCCGAGGAACACGCCGACCGCCTGACGCGCCTGCTGCGCCGGGACGTTCTGGACGCCTATCGCCGGCTGGTCGCGGCTGCCCGGTCCGAGGTACCGGAGGTCGCGGCTGACTCCGAGCTCTTGCAGATTTTCTCGGGCTTCCGGGACCCCGAGGCCGACGCCGCACGCTGCGCGGCCCAGAACAATTGCGACGGCCTGCGCCGCGCCCTCTGTTCGCCGCATCGCACCGGCACGGCGGTCGACCTCTACGTCGGCCAGATCGTCGGTCTGGGGGTCGACAACACGTCGCCGGCCAGCCGCCTGCACATGAGCCGCACGCCGACCTACCGCTGGCTGGTCCGCAACGCGGGGCGCTTCGGCTTCACCCCCTATGTCTACGAGCCCTGGCACTGGGAGTGGGTCAGCCCGACCGGTGGCTATACGGGCCCGCCGCCGCCATCGTGATCCGTGCCCTGACACCCGGCGAGACCGCGCTGGCGCACGAGGCGTTCGACGCCGCGCTGGTGCCCGCGACCGTGCGGTTCCTGCGGTCTCCCCGGCCGTTCGATCGGGCCTTCGTGGCGGGGCGCTGGTTCGGACGTGACTGGATCGTCTGGCCGGGACGGAGCCTGCCGTCCGACATCTCGCTCGCCCCGCTACGATATCAGGCGGTGCTGGTGCACGAACTGACCCACGTCTGGCAGGCGCAGCAGGGCGTCAACCTGCTGACCGGCAAGCTCAGGGCCGGCGACCGGCCGTCCTCCTACGAATATCCGGTCGGCATGGACTGCGCGTGGAGCGACCTCAACATCGAGCAACAGGCCATGGTGGTCGAGCACCGCTTCCGCCTGTCGCGCGGCCAGCGGACGCCGGCGGACCGCGCATTCTATGACCGGGTCTGTCCGATCAACGCGCCGCGCCCCGCCGCGTGATGACGTTATCCACGGCCCATGCGCCGGGGCCGGCGAAGGCGAGATACAGGAAGACCCAGCAATACAACGCCGCCAGTTCGCCCTGATTGACCAGCGGGAAGAAGGACGCGCCGCCGAACTGCCAGTGGAACTGGGCGAAGGCCACGGCCATCATGCCCGACAGGACGAAGGCGACCGGCCGGGTAAAAAGGCCCAGCACGATCAGCACGCCGCCGACCAGTTCCAGCACGCCGCCTATACCCATCTGGCTGGCGATCTCGAACGGCCCCCGGGCTGGGGCGGGGAAGCCGAAAATCTTCTGCGTGCCGTGCTGGATGAACATCAGGCCGGCGACGATGCGCAGGCCCGACAGCGCCTTGGGCGCGTGAGGTCCGAGGTTCGAGAACAGGTTCATCCGGTCGATCCCTTGGTGCTCCGGTCGCCATCGACCGAACTCCTATATTGAAACCGTTTCTGTTGCAGTCAAGTCTCGACTGTCAGGCGTTCTTTTCGATGTCGACCAACTGCTGAACGGAGACATAGTCGGTCTTGCCGGTGCCCAGTATGGGCACCTCAGCCACGCGAATGATCTTCTTGGGCACGGCCAGTTCGGGGGCGCCGTGGCTTCGGGCCCATTCGGCCAGACGGGCGAGGTCGGCGTCCCGGTGGTCGGTCACCAGAACCAGTTTCTCGCCCTTGCGGGCGTCCGGGATCGAGACCACCGCGTGGCGCGCCTCGGGCCAGACCGCACTGGCCAGGCCCTCGACCGCGGTCAGCGAGACCATCTCTCCGCCGATCTTGGCGAACCGCTTGATCCGGCCCAGGATTGAGACATAGCCGTCCTTGTCGATATCGACGATATCGCCCGTATCATGCCAGCCACCCGCCAGCGGCTCGACAATGTCGGGATCGTCCGGCGACAGATAGCCCTGCATGACGTTTGGGCCGCGCAGGAAAAGACGACCGCCGTCCGGGATGCCATCGACCGGATCGATTCGCCATTCCATCCCGGGCATCATCTGGCCCACGGTTCCTGGCCGGTTGTGGTCGGGGTGGTTCACCGCGACGATCGGCGCCGCTTCGGTGGCCCCGTAGCCCTCGAGCAGCTTGAGGCCGTGAAAGCGGGTGTTGAACAGGTGGTGGGTCTCCGGCCGGACCCGTTCGGCCCCGGCGACGACGAATTGCAGGGTGGCGAAATCGTCGGGTGAGGCGACGCGGGCGTACTGGTTCAGGAAGGTGTCCGTCGCGAACAGGATCGAGGCCTTCACATCCGGCAGCAGCTCAACGATCTGTTTGGCGTGCAGCGGTGAAGGATACTGGAATGCCTTCATCCCGTTGAGCAGCGGCAGCAGGACCCCGCCGGTCAAGCCGAAGCAATGGAAAGTCGGCAGTGGATTGAACATCACCCATTCGGGGTTGAGGTCGATGAACTGGCCCGTCTGGCGACAGTTGGCGACCAGGTTCCATTGGCTGAGCACGACGCCCTTGGGTGCGCCGAAACTGCCCGAGGTGAACAGGATCACGCCCGTCGAGGACGGCTCGGTCTTCACCCGGAACTGTCTGGGCATGATGCCGGCCATCAAGCCGTAGAGTTTGTCCTGCAGGCCGATGGTCTTGCGGACGTCATCCAGCCAGACGACCTCTGTCACCTTGGCCAGTTCTTCGATCAGGTCGTCGAGTTTGGCCTGGTTCACGAAGCGTTTGGCGGAGAGAATCTTTTTCAGCCCGGCGGCCTTGATCGCCGCCTTGATGTTGCTCAGGCCCGAGGTGAAGTTGAGCATGACCGGTACCCGGCCATGCGCATGCAGGCCGAAATAGGTCACCACAACGCCCCCGCTGGAAGGCAACAGGATACCGACCCGCTCGCCGGGCTCGGTCATGTCGGCGATCTTGCGCCCCAGAACGAAGGCGGCGCGGATCAGCCCGGTATAGGTCAGCGGCTTGCGGTCCTGGTCCTCCAGGATCTCCTTGTCGCCATACTTTTCGCGGGCTGCGATCAGGGCGTCGAAGATCGTCTCCTCGACGGCCTTGGGGTCCAGGGGTACGCGCAAAGATATCCTCCGTGCGGACGGGGTTGACCCCCGCCCTTCAATTGTTCGTGCAAACTAAAGGCGCCGAGGGAGCTTGAAAAGATGTGTTACCTTGCGTGAGCTTTGCGCTCGCCTTGCCTTCGCCGCAGGGAAGGACGACATAGCGGTTTCGCACCGCTTGGAGCCCGCGTCGCCTTGGTCACGCTGATCGACACCCTGACAAAGACGCCGGCTGAACTGCGTCACCCCGAAAAGCAGAACCGGCCCGAAACGGCCGTGCTGAGGAAGCCCGACTGGCTGCGCGTCAAGGCACCGGGCTCGGGCCAGTACAACGAGACCAGGGCCATCGTGAAGGACAAGGGCCTCGTCACCGTCTGCGAGGAGGCGGCCTGCCCCAACATCGGTGAGTGCTGGAGCCAGAAGCACGCCACCCTGATGATCATGGGCGACACCTGCACGCGGGCCTGCGCCTTCTGCAACGTCAAGACGGGCCTGCCCCAGCCGCTGGACCCGGAGGAACCAGGCAAGGTCGGGCTGGCCGTGGCGCAGCTGGGGCTGAACCACGTCGTCATCACCAGCGTGGACCGGGATGACCTCTCGGACGGCGGCGCGGCCCATTTCGCCGAGGTCGTGCGCCAGATTCGCCTGCAGGCCCCGAACACCACGATCGAGATCCTGACGCCCGATTTCCTGCGCAAGGACGGCGCGGCCGAGGTGATGATCGACGCCACACCCGACGTGTTCAACCACAACCTCGAGACCGTGCCGCGGCTGTATCTGAGGATCCGGCCCGGGGCCCGCTATTTTCACTCCCTGCGCCTGCTGCAGATGGTCAAGGAGCGCGACCCGAACCAGTTCACCAAGTCAGGCATCATGGTCGGCCTGGGCGAGACCCGCGAAGAGGTCATGCAGGTGATGGACGATATGCGCTCGGCCGGCGTCGATTTCATCACCATCGGCCAGTATCTGCAGCCGACCCGCAAACACGCCGCCATCGACCGGTTCGCTACGCCCGACGAGTTCAAGGCCTATGAGGCCATCGCCCGCGCCAAGGGCTTCCTGATGGTGTCGTCCAGCCCGCTGACCCGCAGCTCGCACCACGCCGGCGACGATTTCGCGCGGCTGAGGGCGGCGCGTCTGGCGCAGAGCGGACGCTGAGCCGCGCTTGGCCGTCCACCGTGTCACCCGCATCCTGCCCTATTCACCCGACCAGCTCGCCGCGCTGGTCGCGGATGTCGAAACCTATCCGAGCTTCGTCAAATGGGTGACCTCTGTGCGCGTCTGGAACCGGCGAGAAGAAGGCCCCGGCATTGATCTGCTCGACGCCGAGGCACAGGTCGGCTTTTCGTTCCTGAAGGAAAGGTTCTCGACCTGGGTCCGGCATGACCGAAACGCGCCGATGATCGAGGTCGGCCTGTTGCGCGGTCCGTTCCGACACCTGAAGAACCGCTGGGAGTTCCACGAAGACCCCAAGGGCACGCGGCTGGAGTTCATGATCGATTTCGCCTTCAAGTCACCGTTCCTGAACGCCGCGCTCCAGGCCAATTTCGATCGCGCCGTCTCGCGCCTGATCGGCAGTTTCGAGGCCGAGGCGGCGCGGCGATACGGACCGAAGCCGTGAGCTTCGACTTCGACGCCACGGTGGTCGGCGCCGGCGCGGTCGGCCTCGCCTGCGGGTGGGCGCTGGCAAAGCGCGGCCTGTCGGTGCTGGTGCTGGAGCAGGAGCCGCACATCGGCCAGGGCGTGTCCTCGCGCAATTCCGAGGTCATCCACGGCGGCCTCTATTATCCGACCGGCTCGCTCAAGGCGCGGCTCTGTGTCGAGGGGCGGCGGGCGCTGTACACCTTCCTCGACAGCCACAAGATCGATCATCGCAAATGCGGCAAGCTGATCGTGGCCACCGAGGACGCCGAGGTCGAGCGGATCGAGACCATCTTCCAGCAGGCTGTGGCCAACGGCGTCGAAGGGCTGGAACATCTGACCGGGTCCCAGGCCCGCGCCCTGGAGCCGGGCCTCAATGCCCACGCCGCCATCCTGTCGCCCGAAAGCGGGGTGTTCGACAGCCACGGCTATATGCAGGCCTTGCAGGGCGAGATCGAGGAAGCGGGCGGCACGGTGGTCCTCTCGACCCCGTTCGAGCGCGCCGAACCCCTGCCCGGCGGCGGCTTCACCATCACCGCGGGCGGGGAGGGCGGCGCGACCTTGACCAGCCGTCTGCTGGTCACGGCGCCGGGCCTCGCCGCGCAGGCCGTGGCGGCCCGGATCGAGGGCTATCCGACAGGTCATATCCCGCGCGGCCATTTCGGCAAGGGCGTCTATTTCCGCTTGACCGGCAAGGCTCCGTTCGAGCGGTTGATCTATCCCCCGCCGATCCCCGGCGCGCTCGGCACCCACTATCGCAAGGACCTTGGCGGCCAGGCCGTGTTCGGACCCGACCTGACCTGGGTCGAGACCGAGGACTATTCGGTTGATCCGACCAAGGCGGCCGAGTTCGAAAACTATGTCCGCCGCTTCTGGCCCGGCCTGCCGGACGGCGCCCTGACCCCTGACTACGCCGGTATCCGGCCCAAGCTGCACGGGCCGGGCGAGCCGCAGCCGGATTTCCAGCTGCACGGCCGCGAGGTCCACGGGATCGACGGTCTGGTCGCCCTTTTCGGCATCGAAAGCCCCGGCCTGACCAGCTCCCTCGCGATCGGCGAGGCGGTCGCCGGGAGGCTGGTCCATGACTGACATCGTCATTCGTGACGCCGTCACGGCCGACATCCCCGCCCTGCATGCCCTGATCGAGAGCGCCTATCGCGGTGAGGCCTCGCGGGCCGGCTGGACCACCGAGGCCGACCTGCTGGACGGCCAGCGCACCGATCCGGACGATCTGGCTGACATCCTCGCCGATTCGAAGCAGGCCCTGCTCACCGCCTGGAGCGACGCCGAACCGGTGGGCTGCGTCCTGATCGCCGACCGGGGCGCGGCGACCGGCTATTTCGGCATGCTGTCCGTCAGTCCGACACTGCAGGCCGGCGGTCTGGGCCGGCGGCTGGTTGAGGCCGCCCACGCTGCCTTGGCCGACCGCTTCGCCGCACGGCGCGTCCGAATCTCGGTCCTGCCCCAGCGCCAAACCCTGATCGGCTGGTACGAGCGACTGGGCTATCGCCAGACCGGAGACACCCTGCCGTTTCCGTACGGAAACCCCCGCGTCGGCCTGCCCCAGCGTGACGCCCTGTGTTTCGTCGTCATGGAACGCCCGCTCTAATATCGGGTCGTCAGCTCGGTCAGCCACATCGGTGAAACATCGACCAGCCAGGTCTCCAGCGCGCGGTCCAGACCGCTGAAGATCAGCAGACCCATGATCACCAGCAGGGCACCCAGCAGGATCTTTCCGACCTTGCCGGTTCCGCCCAGCCTGGCGCGGAACCTCGCCAGGGCCTGACGCGAGGCCAGGCCGATCAGAACCAGCGGCAAGGCGGCCCCGACCCCGAACACCAGCATGGTCAGGAAGACCAGGCCGAGGTTCTCGCCCTGCGCCGCCAGCACCGAGGCCGCACCGAGCGTCGGCCCGACACACGGGACCCAGACCAGTCCCAGCAGCAGGCCCATCACCGCCTGTCCCAACGGACCCTTCTCGTCGAGCCGTTGCATCGGTCCGTGCGCCCACGCCGTCAGCGGGCCGCCGGCTGTCGCCAGGGCTCGCTGCGCCTGCGGAAGCAGCAGCAGCCCGCCGACGACAATCATGATCCCGCCACCGACGGTGCGGAACAGATCCCCGTCCAGCCCGATGGCGAACCCGATCGTGGCGACGAACAGGCCGACCAGCGTAAAGCTCAGCGCCAGACCAAGTCCGAGCGCCACCGGCCCGAGCCTGTGCCTGGACTGTGCCGCACCCAGCACGATGGGCACCAGGGGCAGGACGCAGGGCGAGAGCATGGTCAGGACCCCGGCCACGAAGGCCAGGACCAGGTTCAGGTCGGCTCCCATGGGTCAGCGGGTCGTCGCGACCAGGGCGGCGATCCGGTCGGGGTTGGTGTCGGCGACCAGCCGGCCCGTCTCACGCGTGCCGCGGTAGGCGATCAGGGTCGACTGGCGCTGGGCACCGAAGCGACGGACCTCGGCCTTCTGGTTGTCGAAATGGACCTTGAAGACGATCAGGTTCTCGTTGCCGCGGGCCCGGGCGACGCTTTCGATGATCGGCTCCTGCGCGCGGCAGGTCGGGCACCAAGGGGCCCAGATGTCGATCAGGATGCGCTTGTCGTCGGCCTGGGCCTGTTCGAAGGCGGCGCGGTCGAAGGCCACCGGTGCGGGCGCGGCGATCGGGGCGAAGGCAAAGGCGGCCGCGGCGATGGCGATCATGCCGACCCCGGAGAGGCTGGCGGCGATGAGATGACGTCGGTTCATGGTGGGCTCCCGATTGATTGCAGCGTCCCGGTCCGATCAGCCGGTCCGGTTCAAGGTCCATTCGCCAGAGCGTCGCTTCCGGTTACACGGACCCTTGTCGGTCCTTGACCGGGTGGGTGCCGACACGGCATTCGGCCCCATGCATCTACACACCCGCCGCCTGACCCTGCGCCCGGCCCGACCGACCGATCTGGAGGCGATGCACGCCGTCCTGTCCGACCCTCGCGCCACCCTCTGGTGGTCGACCCCGCCGCACGAGACGCTGGACCAGACGCGGGTCTGGCTGGAGAGCATGATCGCCAAGGGCCCCGACCAACCGGACTTCGTGATCGAACTGGCCGGCCGCGTGATCGGCAAGGCGGGCTTTTACGAGATGCCGGTGGTCGGCTACATCCTGCATCCCGACGTCTGGGGGCAGGGACTGGCGTCCGAGGCCGTCCGCGCCGTCATCGACCATGTCTTCGTGACCTGCGACGTCGAGACGCTGACCGCCGACGTCGATCCGCACAACGCCGCCTCGATCCGGTTGCTGGAGCGGCTCGGCTTCATCAGGAGCGGGTTCGCCGAGCGGACATGGAACATAGCCGGGGCGTGGAAGGACAGTCTGTATTACGCCCTGTCGCGGACGGATCGGGCGACGGGTGCGCAGACGCAACCTCGCGCTTGAACTCCGGCCCGGGTTGGGGCATAAGCCCGCCCTCGCTGGCGGCTCTTTCGGGCCGCCGCTGTTGTTTTCGCGCCTTTACCGGCGTCGCCCTCTGAGAAGATTGTACGGACATGGCCGTTCCGAAGCGCAAAGTATCTCCCTCGCGTCGCAACATGCGCCGCGCCCACGACTCGCTGGGCTCCAACCCGCACGTCGAGGACAAGGACACGGGCGAACTGCGTCGCTCGCACCACATCGACCTGAAGACCGGCACCTATCGCGGCCGCCAGGTCCTGACGCCCAAGGAAGACTAGGTCTTTTCAAGGCTTCGGCTGAGCGAATGACGGCGCGCGGTGTTCCGCGCGCCGTTTTCATGCGTTGATGCTCCGGACCGAAGGAGCCATGACCATGATCCGTCCCCTCTTGCTGACGTCCGCCGTGCTGATGCTGGCCGCCTGTGGCGCACCCGATCCGGACCCCGCGCCTGCAACTCCGCCCGCCGCACCGGCTGGACCGGCGACGCCCGCAACCCCTGCCGACCCCAATGCCGTGACGGCCGAAGGCTGGGGGCCGCTGCGGGTCGGCATGACCCTCGCCGAGATCAGCGCCGCGCTGGGGCCCGATTCCAACCCCAACGCCGTTGGTGGTGCCGACCCGGAGATTTGCGACCAGTTTCGACCCGAACGCGCCCCTGAGGGCCTTCTGGTCATGGTCGAGAATGGTCGCCTGTCGCGCATCTCCCTGATCAACGCCGGCACCCTGAAAACCGATCGCGGCTTCGGCATCGGCGACGCTGCGGTGGCGATCAGGGCGGCCTATGGCGCGAACGCCGTGGCCAGCCCGCACAAATACAGGGAGGCGCCGGCGGAATACATCACCGCCTGGAGCGGCACCGCTCCGCCGACCGACGCGCCGATGCCCGACAGTGCGCGCGGCATCGTCTATGAGATCGGCGAGGACGGGCGGGTGGCGATGATCCACGCCGGGGGGCCCAGCGTCGGCTACGTCGAGGGTTGTTCCTGATCGACGCCGGCCGGTGAAGAAACCGAACGACGGCGCGCGGTTCCCCGCGCGCCGAATTCATGTGTCCGGCCCGATGACAAGTCAGACGTCGGGCGCCTAGCCCGCGCGGCCGTTCGGCAGGCGCAGGCAGCGCGGCAGCAGACGCTCGCGCACGATGTGGCGGACTACCGGCCTCAGATTGGCGGTTTCACGCAGGACCGCAGCGATGCACTGCTGGCGGGTTTCCGGTGGCGGTGGCGGTGCCGCGATGGCCGGAACAGCAAGCGAGGACAGGACGGCCGTGGCCAGGAGAAGGCGTTTCATGGAGAAATTTCCTAATCATGACCCGGCGGCAGGCCGGGCCTTGCAAACGAGTTAACGACGGTGTCCCGGAATTCCGTCGGCGGCAACGCTTGACTTCTCCGGCCCGTCGGTTGGCGTTTGTCAGCGTGCGGGCTAAACGGGCCGGATCGTTTCTGCAGCCGGACCCACGCCCCATGACCGACATCGCCGACATCGTTGCCCGCCAGATACTCGACAGCCGCGGCCATCCGACGGTCGAGGTCGATGTGATCCTCGATGATGGCAGCTTCGGCCGCGCCGCCGTGCCGTCCGGGGCGTCGACCGGGGCCCACGAGGCGATAGAACTGCGCGACGGCGACAAGGATCTGTGGGGCGGGAAGGGGGTCGGCAAGGCGGTCGACAACGTCAATGGCGAGATCTTCGACGCCCTCAGCGGCATGGACGCCGAGGACCAGCGCCGCATCGACGAGGCGCTGATCGCGCTGGACGGCACCGAGAACAAGGGCCGGCTGGGGGCCAACGCCATCCTGGGTGTATCCCTCGCCTGCGCCAAGGCCAGCGCCATCTCCTCGGGCCTGCCGCTGCATCGCTATCTGGGCGGCGTTTCGGCCCGCATCCTGCCGACGCCGATGATGAACATCATCAACGGCGGGGCCCATGCCGACAATCCGATCGACATCCAGGAGTTCATGATCCTGCCGACCGGCGCCGAGAGCTTTTCCGAGGCCCTGCGCATGGGATCGGAAATCTTCCATGCCCTGCGCGCGCAGCTGAAGGACGCGGGCCACAACACCAATGTCGGCGACGAGGGTGGTTTCGCCCCCAACCTGGCCTCGGCCGAAGAGGTGCTCAGCTTCATCACCCGCGCGGGTCAGGCCGCCGGCTATCTGGCGGGCGAGGACTTTCACCTCGGGCTCGACGTGGCGGCGACGGAATTCTACCGCGACGGCAAATACGTCATGGCGGGCGAGGGCAAGACCTTCGAGGCCGACGCCATGGTCAACTACCTCGCCGACCTGTGCGAGCGCTTCCCCATCGTCTCGATCGAGGACGGTTGCGCCGAGGATGATTTCGACGGCTGGAAGCTGCTGACCGACCGGCTGGGCGACCGCTGCCAGATCGTCGGCGACGATCTGTTCGTGACCAACCCCGCCCGTCTGGCGGCGGGCATCGGCGAGGGTCTGGCCAACTCCATACTCGTAAAAGTCAATCAGATCGGGACCTTGTCCGAAACGCTTGATGCCGTGGATATGGCGCACCGGGCCGGTTACACGGCCATCATGAGCCACCGCTCGGGCGAGACCGAGGATTCGACCATCGCCGACCTGGCCGTCGCCACCAACTGCGGACAGATCAAGACCGGGTCGCTGGCGCGTTCGGACCGGACGGCCAAATACAATCAGTTGCTCCGCATCGAGGAGATGCTGGGCGATCAGGGGGCCTATTTTGGCGACGGCATGTTGCTGAACCGATAGTGACCTTGGCTTCTTCCGCTTGCGGGGGAAGGAAGTTCCTGCCGCCAAGCTACGGTTCGTTAGGCATTTTCGGTCAGACTCTGGCAATCAAGAGTCCACGCTCAGAAGGAGCGTCCTTAGTGCCCGAACGGATGAAGCCGTATTTCCCCGCCGCCAGTCTCGCCTTGCTGATCGTCTATCTCGGCGTTCAGGCCCTAACCGGCCAGCGGGGGCTGCTGAGTGGCGGCGAGCGCGACGCTATGCTGACCCGCCGCGAGACCGAGCTGTCGGGCATTCTGGAGCAGCGCCGGGACCTCGAGGTCCGGGTCCGATATCTGCGGACAGACAGCCTGTCGCGCGATCTGCTGGAAGAGCGCGCCCGCGCCGTCCTGGGGTTCGCCGACCCGCGCGATTATGTGATCCGGGTGTCCGCGCCCCCCGCCAAGGTCGCGTCCGCACCCGCCGCGTGAACTTTCGTTACAGCTTGAGCGGGGCGCTTTGCCTTTCGGGAACGAAGGCTGCTAAAGCCCCTTACCGTAACGACAAGAGGCTCTGAAACCGGAGCCCAGCCGGGAGATGACGGATGGCGAAAGCCCCCGCCGCGAAGACTGCGTCCAAAAAGAGTCCCAACACCCCGGCGGCCTCGAAAGAGGACCTGCTTCGCTTCTATCGCGAGATGGTGCTGATCCGCCGTTTCGAGGAACGCGCGGGCCAGCTGTACGGCATGGGTCTGATCGGCGGCTTCTGCCACCTCTACATCGGCCAGGAAGCGGTCGCCGTCGGCGTGCAGGAAAGCGTGCGTCAGGGCCACGACAAGATCATCACCGGCTATCGCGACCACGGCCACATGCTGTGCGCCGGCATGGATCCGAAACAGGTCATGGCCGAACTTACCGGGCGCATCGGCGGCTCGTCCAAGGGCAAGGGCGGGTCGATGCACATGTTTGACACCGCCACCGGCTTCTACGGCGGCCACGGCATCGTCGGGGCGCAGGTGGCGCTGGGTACCGGGCTG
>JBBQTX010000028.1:0-13944 GCA_038234475.1 Caulobacterales bacterium
GTGGCCGATGATGCGGGCGTCGGGGATGCTCCAGCGGGTGCGGATGTCGATGATCAGGCTGATGACCGCGTCGATCTGCGCCTCAGGGAAGTCGCGGTAGCCGAACTCATGCCCCGGATTGACCATCTCGATGCCGATCGAGGCGGCGTTGCAGTGGGTCTCGCCCTGCCAGGCCCCCGCCCCCGCGTGCCAGGCGCGCCGCGACTCGTCGACCAGTCGCAGGATGGCGCCGTCCTCGTCGACCACATAATGGGCCGAGACCCTGGCATCCGGGTCGCTTAGACGGTCGACCGCCTCCCGCGCCGTGCGCATGCCGGTGTAGTGCAGCACCATCATGTCCGGCGGGGCGCGGCGGGCGTCGAAATTAGGCGACGGAACGTCCTTGACGACCAGCACGGCCTGCAGACCCTAGCGCCCCGACCGTTCCCAGCCATAGGCGACCCAGGCCCCGTCGACCTTGTGCGCTTCGATGACGTCGTCGGCGCGGCGGGCGCGGAGGGTGGCCTTGCGGCGCGCGCGAAGGGCCAGGCCCGCGAAGAACACCAGAACGGCGGCGAACAGGGCGATCACGGCCACCGCCACGGCGGTGAACACGGCCAGAACGGCACCGATGGTCATGGCCGCCAGGGTGGCGATCAGCCCGCCGACCCAGACGATGGAGGCCAGCAGGCCATTCGCCGGGCGACGACGGTTGGGGCCAAAGATCAGGCGATCGGACTGGGTCATCGTTCCACTTTCACAGACGCTGTGAACAACGCCGAACCCTCACTGTCGGTGCATAGGGATGAACGGTCAATGACCGGTTCCTTCACGGCTGAGTGTTCGCCACCCGTCAATAGGGCTGCTCGGCCAGCACCGACGCGCCGGAGGCCCGGGCACGGTCGGTCTGGATGCGACGAACGGTCGCCTCGGCGGCCGGATCGTTCATGACCCCGCCGATGCCGACCAGGACCCGCGCCGCCTCTCCCGAGATGCCAAAGGCCTTGGACAGGGCCTCGAACGGCGATTCCGGCGTCGGATAGCGTTTGAACCGCACCGACTCTTCGGCCGGAATACGCGCCAGTTCGCGGGCCTTGGTGATGGCCTCTTCCATGCCGCCCAGCTGGTCGACCAGGCCGATGGCCTTGGCCTGGGTTCCGGTCCAGACGCGGCCGCGGGCGATCTCGCGCACCCGGGCCGGCGGCAGGCGCCGGCCGGTCGCGACGCGGGCGATGAACTCTTCATAGGTGCGATCGATCCCGGCGGCGAAGGCCGCGCGCTGGGCCGGGGTGAAGGACTGGGCCGGGGAGAAGGCGTCGGCATAGCCGCCGCCGACCGACAGGTTGCGCATGTCGACGCCGAACCGCCCCAAGGCGTCGGCCAGCACGAATTTGCCGCCATAGACACCGATCGAGCCCGTCAGGGTCGAGGGCTGGGCCACGATCCAGTTGGCCTCGCTGCTGATCCAGTAGCCGCCGGAGGCCGCATAGTCGCCCATCGACACCACCACCGGCTTGCCCGCCGCCTTGGCCGCGCGCACCGCCGCCAGTATCTGTTCCGACGCCTCGGGCGAGCCGCCCGGCGACGAGACGCGGAAGACGATGGCCTTGACGCTGTCGTCCTCGATCGCGTCGTACAGGGCCTCGGCCAGATCGTCCGACATGATGGACGAGCCGCCGCCGAACGGGTCGGCGCCGCCGCCGGTGCCGGTCAGGATGGCCCCCTCGCCGCCGACGATGGCGATGGCGTTGCGACCCGAGCCGGCGCGCTCGCCCTTGGAGGACGCATAGTCGGAGAATTCGACGATCTCGGCATTGCGGCCGGCGCGGCGCTTGGCCTCGGCCTCGGCCTCCTCGACCTGGCCGATCTTGTCGATCAGGCGGCGCTGCAGGGCCTGGGCCGAGGAGTAGGGTCCGGCCTCGATGGTGGCGCGCAGGGCCTGCGGCGTGACCTTGCGATCCATGGCGGCATTGGCCAGGGCCGAGGTGTAGATCGAAGTCATCCAGGCCGACATCGCCTCTCGGTGGGCCGGGGTGAAGTCGTTCTGGGTGTATTCATTGACGGCGTTCTTGAATTCGTAGCGCTGCTCGAACTCGGCCTCGACGCCGTATTTGTCGAACGCGCGACCCAGGAAGATCGAGTCGGCCGAGAAGCCTGCCAGCTGGAAGCTGGCCGTGTTCTGCATCCACAGTTCGGACGCTGCGGCCCCGACCATATAGCTGGTCACCGTGGTCCCGACCGGCTGGAAGCCCTGGCTGTGGGCGATGACGGTCTTGCCCGAGGCGCGGAAGCGGCGAATGGCCTGGCGGATCTCGTCGCCGGCGGCGGGCGTGATCCCGGCCTCCGGCAGACGGATCAGCAGCACCTTGACCCGGGCGTCATCCTCGGCCTGGGCCAGGGTGTCGACGATCTGCAGCGTCGACAGGCCGCCGCCGCCGAAAACGGCGAAGGGGTTGGTCGGGGTCTGGTCGGTGGTACCCTGACGCAGGTCGAGTTCCAGCACGGAGTTGGCCGCCGTGGCATGATCCGACGAGGCCGAGCCGACCGCCCCGGCGATCAGCGCGAACACCACCATCACACTGACGAGGAAGAAGGCCAGCAGACCGGCGAAGACGCCGCCCATGGTCAGGAAAAATTGCTTCATGGCGAACAAGGCGTCCGGGGCGAAGGCCGGGTCATGGCCTCATCTGGACCATAAGGCGGCGGAGCTTCGCGTCAAATGAACGTCCCGTAACGCGCGAGTGCGCACCGCACCATCTGTCATTGCGTTGCAACACTGGCGATTGCCGACCGGGGCCGAAATGCTTATATCCGTCGTCTGCGAGCGGGGGCCTATCGCCCCGCGTCACCACCGGACCGCACGCCCATGCTGGTCACAATGATGAAGGCCAAGCTGCACCGCGCGACGGTGACCCAGGCCGACCTTGACTATGAGGGCTCGATCGCCATCGACGCCGACCTGCTGGACGCCGCCGGTATCCTTCCGCACGAACAGGTCGATGTGCTGAACATCACCAACGGCGCGCGCTTTACCACCTATGCCATCGAGGCCCCGCGCGGCTCGCGCGTCATCGGCGTCAACGGCGCCGCCGCCCGCCTGGTGCAGAAGAACGACAAGGTCATCGTCGTCACCTACGGCCAGATGCCCGAGGAAGAGGCCCGCCAGTGGTCCCCGACCGTGGTCCTGCTGGACGACGGCAACGCGATCAAGAAGGCGGCTTGACGCCGACGCCGTTCGGGACTCCCCTGCCCGCGAGGGAGAACCAACATGGCGCGGACGCTTCAGGGACTGCAATGGCTTCTCTTCTCCGTCTATGCGGTCGCGGGGGCCGTCGCCCTGATGATCGCCACCCCGGCCGGTCTGCGCTTTCTGGGCCAGCCCGAGAGCCTGCTGTCCTTCGTGCCCGCGAAAGTCCTCGGCCTGCCCTGGAGCCTGCCCCTGTGGGTCATGGATGACGGCCCGGTCACCGCCCTGGCGGTGCTCGGCATCTGCTACGGTATGAACCTCGCGGTCGGAATGATGCTCGCGCGCGGTTCGCGCGGCTGAGCGTTGGTCGGCGAGTGATTGGTGATCGGTGATTGGTGATTAGTGGCTGGCCAGCGGCGACGTGGCGGTGCGGACTGCGCCGCCCTTCCACCTGCTGATACGCGCCAATCACTTATCACTGAGCCCCAATCACACGCCGGCCACAGCTCCCACCGCCTACCGGGTCAGATCATAGACGCCCGTGACGTCGATCCGCACCGTCAGCTGGCCCGCCGCCACCGGGGTCTGGGCCGAGTCCATCTCCATTTCCGCCCGTGCGAACATCGGCTGCGGCGATGGCTGGCTGTAACCGCCGCCTTCCGACAGCGTCCGGATGCCGCCCAGCTGGACCCCCAGCGCCTGGGCATAGAGCGCCGCCTTGGCCTGCAGGTTGCGCACCGCGATCAGACGGGCCTGGTTCTCGGCCGCCGTCGCATCCTTCAGGCCGAAGCCGATGCCGTCGATCTGGTTGACCCCGGCGGCGACCACGGCGTCGGCGGTCGTGCCGACCCGGGTCAGGTCGTTGATGATCACCGTCACCCGGTTGTTGGCTTGATAGCCGCGCAGCCGGGGAGGCTCGTTCTGGACATAGTCATACTGGGCCGACAGGTTCAGGCCCGAGGTCTGGACGTCGCGTTCGGCGATGCCGGCCCGGCGCAGGGCGGCCATGACCTGGGTCATGCGGACGGCATTGGCGCTCATGGCCTCGGCGGCGGTCGAGGCCTCGGTCACCACGCCGAAGCTGATGGTGGCCATGTCCGGCGCGGTCCTGACCTCGCCATAGGCCGACAGGTTCAGCGACGGCGCGGCCTGCATCATGTGCATGCCGCCCTCCATCGGTGCCTGCGCCATGGCCACGGGCGCGGACAGGGCGGTCAGGGCGGTGGCGGCCACAAGGGCCCCGCTAGCGACGAGCAGGCGCGGCGCGAGAGCGCGGAACGTACGGGTCATGTCAGTCTGTCTCCGAAAGAGTGATCGAGGGGTGACCCGCACCTTGATGGCGGGCCGTGGCCGAACCTTGGCCGTTGGCTGCTGAATGAACGCGCCAACGCGCCCGGAAGGTTCCATTCATCGGCGTGAATTCGGCGACAGGCGGGCCGACGGGCGCGTGCGCTTGGCAAATCCGTCACAGGCCTGCTAGGCCGGGCGTCCGCTCCGGAGGGCGCGTAGCTCAATGGTTAGAGCCGACCGCTCATAACGGTCTGGTTGGGGGTTCGAGTCCCTCCGCGCCTACCGGTCTCGCGAAAACGGCCCCGGAGGCGATCCGCCGGGGCCGTTCGTGGCTTTGATCTGTCACTACGCCGGCTACCGCCGCCGCTCTCCGCCCCGGCTCCAGCGGTCGTTGCCCCGGTAGCGCTCGTCCGAGACATAGGTGCCTTCGCGGGTGTAGTAGCCGTTGCCGCTCTGGTACTCGCGATAGCCTTCCAGTTGATAGCCGTCGTCCTGGTAGGGCAGGCCCAGCATGCCATCCTCTTCGTCCCACCAGTTTTGGGGATAGGAGCCGTACATGCATTCCCAGCCGTCGCCGGGGCGCCAGTAGGGCTCGTAGCGGCCGCGATAACGGTCGCGGAACTGGGCCCGGCACAGGTATTGCGACCAGACCCGGTTACCGCTGGCCTCGACGGTCGAGCGGGGCTCGGCGTAGATGACCTCGCGCACGCCGGCGAAGACGTTGTTGGTGACCACCGCATGGCCCGAGGCGGCGGCGACGCCGACCGTCGTGGACCGCACGCGGCTGTCGCTGAGGCGCAGTTCGCCGTTGTAGAGTACGACGCCCTTGTCCGAGCGGCCGATGCGGCTGTTCTGGATGCTGACCGAGGCCCCTTCGATGGCGACGCCCTCGACATAGCCCATGACGGCGGTGTTCCCGATCTCGACCCGGCCATACTCCCGACCGGAGCGGACCACGATGCCGATCGAGCGGGGGCCGAAGGCGTTGGGCGCGCCGGTCCCCTTCAGGGTGACGGAGGCGATCCGCGAGGTCTGGCCGGCACCGGGCGACAGCTCCAGCCCCGACTGGGCCCCCGTGACCAACATTTCATAGGCGTTCAGTACGGCCCCGTCGGCGACGATGGCGGGGGCGATGGTCTGGGCGTCGATGACGGCGTTGCGGATGTCCAGCAGGCCGCCGTCGGCGTAGATGGCCGCCTCGTCGCCCGCATGACGGAAGCCGACCCGGTTCATGACGATTTCCGCGCCGTAGCTGACGATACAGGCCGCGTCGCCGGCGCGCGGCGAGGCGAAGACCATGTCGCGAATCTCGACCCGGACGCCCTGCGACACCGTCATACAGGGCAGGCCGTCGGGCGCCATCAGGGTCGGGGTCGGATTGCGGTCCCAGTCACGGGGATCGAAGCCGCCCTCGCCGATGATGGTCAGCGGCTTGTCGATGTTCAGCCACCCGACGCAGGCACCGCCACGGGCGCGGATCACCAGGGTGCCGCCCGGCCGCACGCGGCGAACGGCGTCCTCGACGGCCCCGGTACCGGGATTGCCGCCGCAGTCGACCAGGACCACTTCCTCGCCACCCGGACGATACGGACCGGGACGCCAGTCGGGGCGATGCCGGCCATAGTCGTAGCGGCGGTGGTGCGAGCCACGACTGCGGGCGCCCCGGGTCGGTGGTTCCAGCAGGACGCCGAAATTGGGACGCGTCTGGCTTTCGACCTTGGCGGCGGTCTGGGCTTGGGCGGGCGCATTGCTGAGCGTGATCCCGGCGACGGCGGCGGCGATGACGGCGATGCCGCCGATCAGGCTGAGAGGGGTACGGTTCGTCATGAGATCACGCCCTCCTTAGCGGCGCTGCTGCGAACGGGAGACCTGGGCCAGAACGGCCTGCAGGCGGCCCGCCGAGGGGCCGAAGCCGGACAGGGCGGAGTCGATGCGGAAGGCGACCGCCTGGGCCTTGTCCTGATCGGCCACCCCGGCGACGCCGAGGGCGAAATAACTGGACATGGCGAATTTTGCCTCGGGGCTGCCCTGACGCGCCGCCTCCTCGAACCATTTGAAGGCGCGGGCGTAGTCGGCGGGCAGGCCGATGCCCTCGGCATACATCACGGCCAGCACCAGCTGCGCCTCCGACGAGCCGTTGATCGCCGCCATCTGGATGGCGCGAACGCGCTCCAGATTGGACAGCCGGCCCTCCATCGGATGCCCCAGCATGGCTTCCAGCGTCTCGACCTGGCGTTTGGACAGGTCTTCCGGCCGGATCGCCGCGATCTCGGCCAGACCGAGGTAGCGCATGGCCCGGCCTACATGAATGAACGGCAGTTCGCCGCCCATCCGCGACAGGGCGTATTCATAGGCGTCGCCGCGCGGACGGCTCTCGTCCGAGAAGGGCACGCCCGACTGCGGCGCGGTGTTGGGATAGAATTCGAACGGCGGCGTCCACTGACGGGCCTTGGTCTCGACGAAGCGCTGGTAGGTGTCGCGGCTCGGGGCCGAGCGCTCGAAATCCTTCAGCAGGACATAGGCCCCGACGTCGCCGGTCTGCACCGCCAGATAGTTGTAGAGGTAGGCGTCGACGTCGTTACGCTGGAACAGGTTGGTCGCCGCCCAATAGCCACGGCGGTTGCGGTCGCGGCTGTTGCCCGTGGCGTTTCGGCCCAAGGCCTCGCGGGCCTCGCGATTGTCTTCCGGCTCTCCGAACGGGCCGTACAGGCTGTCGTGCAGCCGGGCCAAAGTGCGATAGCCCTCGGCGTCCTGGGTCGACAACACATAGACGACGCGGTCGCGGACGGCCTCCTGCTCGGTGCGGGTCATCTGGCCCAGCTGGCGATCCAGTCGCTGATAGGCGCTGTGACGCTCGAAGGCGCGGCAGTCGTCATATTTCGACAGCGGCCGCCAGCCACCGAAGCCGCCACGATCCACACGGTTGATCGGCGCGTAACCCTCGTCGTTGGACAGCGCCAAGGCGTACCAGGTCGCGCTCTCGATCGGATCCTCGATATTCTTGTCAGTGGCGCGCGCGGCGGCGTAGCGCGAGCCCAGTTCCAGCTGCGCGAAGAAGTCGCCGCGGAAGGCCGCGCGGCGCAGGGCCCGCAGGCCCGTCTCCTGGGCATTGAATTCGGATCCCGTCAGCGAAGCCGGACGGGGACAGGCATTCGCGGCGTTGTCCTTGCCGCCCTGCCAGAGTTGCACGCCGGAACGGTCGCCGCAGCTGACCATGGCCAGCGCCGTCAGCGCGAGCACGCCGGCGACCGCCGCGATCGCCACAGGTCCACGCGACCGGCTGGAGCGGGCGCTTCCGTCTTCGTTGGCCCGGCCCTCGACCATACTCCCCCTCACACGACTCAATCGGGCGTGACTCGCCCCGCAGCTGTCACTGTTCCGCGACCTCGACAGTCCGGTCCAGTTAACCCTCTGTCAAGGTTAACGCGACTTCAAGCCAAAGCGTTGCCAGACCGAGGCCTTTTTGTGACTCATCGTCAGTTGTTCACGGGAATCAGCACGTTGGAACTCGCCTGACAGGGGAAACACCCGCCCTCGCCTGATCGGCGACGGCTCCCTATATGCGGTGCCCGTCCACCTGGAGAGTTCTGAATGGCCTATGTCGCCCGCGACGACCGCCCAGCGGACAAGGTTGATCGCTATGCCGGAATAGAGGAAGAAATCCTCGCTGTTCTGGACGGCGAGCCGAACCTTACGGCGCGGATGGCGACAGTGGCCGCCATGCTGGCCGACGCCTTTCCCCATTTCTTCTGGACCGGCTTCTATGTGGTCGATCCCGACAAGGCCGACGAACTGGTCGTCGGGCCGTACCAGGGAACGCTGGGTTGTCTCAGAATCGCCTTCGGCCGCGGCGTCTGTGGCGCGGCGGCGCGAGACCGGCGCACCCGGATCGTCGACGACGTCCACGCCTTTCCGGGCCACATCGCCTGCGACAGCCGCTCGGCCAGCGAAATCGTGGTCCCGGTGCTGGACGCCTCGGGCAGCCTGATCGCCGTCTTCGACGTGGACGCGACCGAGACGTCCGCGTTTGACGCAGTGGACGCCCATGCTCTCGAACGCCTGATGGCCCGGGTCTTCGGGCAAGACGCTTGAGACTCTCTGGACTCGCTTTTTTCGCACCGGAAGTCCGTGGACTTTGGACGCTTCAGACTCTTTAGACTGTCTTTTTTTGGAGGCGCGGCATGTCGGATCGGGTGATCGCAGTCACGGGCGGCCATGGCGTCCTCGGGCGGGCCGTGGTCGAGGCGGCCCTGGCCGACGGGCTCAAGGTCGCGGTCATCGACCATGCGATGGGCCAGTCCGCGCCCGACGGCGTGCTGGAACTGGGCGGCGTCGACCTGACCGATCCGGCCTCGGCGGAACGGGCGATCGACGCCGTCGCCGCCCGGTTCGGCCGGCTCGACGCCCTGCTCAACATCGCCGGCGGCTTTGTTTGGCAAACGACAGATGACCCGGAACCCGCTTGGGCGAGGATGTTCGCCCTCAACCTGACCACCGCCCTGAACGCCAGCCGCGCCGCCCTGCCCCGGCTCAAGGCCTCGCCCGAAGGCCGCATCGTCAATGTCGGGGCCAATGGCGCGCTGAAGGCCGCCGCCGGCATGGGGGCCTATGCCGCCTCCAAGGCCGCCGTCCACCGCCTGACCGAGAGCCTCGCCGAAGAGCTCAAGGACACCGCCGTGACCGTCAACGCGGTTCTGCCCTCGATCCTAGACACCGAACAGAACCGCAAGGACATGCCCGACACCGATCCGGCCAAATGGGTCCAGCCGTCCGACCTCGCCCGCGTCATGCTGTTCCTCGCCTCGCCGGACAGTCGGGCCATCACCGGGGCCCTGATCCCGGTCACGGGGAAGGTCTGATGCAACTTACCCGCTCGGTCTTGTACCTGCCCGCCACCAATCCCCGCGCGATCGAAAAAGCGCGAGACCTGAACGCCGACGCGGTCATCCTCGACCTCGAGGACGCCGTCGCCCCCGACGCCAAGGCCGGGGCGCGGCAGGCAGCCGTCGCGGCCCTGACGGCCGGTGGCTTCGGTCCCCGTGTCGGCGTCCGGATCAACGGCCTCGACACTCCTTGGGGCGCGGACGACCTGGCCGCCCTGAACGGCCTCAAGCCCGCCTTCGTAGTCGCGCCCAAGATCGAGAGCCCGGAAGCCGTGCGCGACGTCGCCGCCCGCCTGCCCACCGGCGTCGCCCTGTGGATCATGGTCGAGACCCCGCTGTCAGTCCTGCGCCTCGACCAGATCGCCGGGGCCGGCACCCCGCTCGCCGCCCTGATGCTCGGCATCAACGACCTCGGCGAGCGGATGAACCTCGTGCTCGGCCCCGACCGCGAACCGATCAAGCCGTGGCTGGCCGCCGTCGCCGCCGCCGCGCGCGGCCACGGCCTGCTGGCCATCGACGGCGTGGTCAACGCCACCGACGACGCCGACCGGCTCGCCGCCGAATGTCGGCAGGGCCGCGCCTTCGGCTTCGACGGCAAGAGCCTGATCCATCCCGCCCAGATCGACGCTGCCAACGCCGCCTACTCACCCTCGCCCGATGAGGTCGCCCGGGCCCATGAGGTCGTCGCTGCCTTCGCCGCCGCCGACGCCCAGGGCAAGGGCGCGATCCGCGTCGGCTACCGCATGGTCGAGCGCCTGCATCTCGACGCCGCCCACCGCCTGCTCGCCCGCCACGAGGCGGCCTCGACGCGGCCGAAAGTCGCGCCTATCTAGGCGTCCGGAAACAGAACGCGGCCCTCAAGCAGCGAGGCGCCGCGCACCGAGCGTTAGGGCCGCCCTCATGAGCAACTCCGTCATCGCCGCCACCGGCCTGTTCACCCCCGAACAGTCGATCTCCAACGCCGAGCTGGTCGCCGCCTACAACGCCTACGCCGAGCGCTTCAACGCCGATCACGCCGCCGAAATCCTCGAGGGCGACGTCGCCGAACTGACCCCGTCTTCGGTCGAGTTCATCGAGAAGGCTTCGGGCATCAAGAGCCGGTTCGTGCTCGACAAGGCCGGGGTGCTCGACCCCGCCCGCATGGCCCCCAACATCCCCGAGCGCGGCGACGACGACCTGTCGATCATGGCCGAGATGGCCGTCGCCGCCGCCCGCGACGCCATCGCCGCCTGGGGCAAGCCGGTCAGCGAGATCGGTGCGGTCCTATGCGCCGCCTCCAACATGCCCCGCCCCTATCCGGCCCTGGCCGTCGAGGTGCAGCAGGCGCTCGGCGTCGACGGCTTCGCCTTCGACATGAACGTGGCCTGTTCCTCGGCCACCTTCGGCATCAAGACCGCCGCCGACTTCATCGCCTCCGGCTCGGTCAAGGCCGTGCTGATGGTCAATCCCGAGGTCTGCTCCGCCCACCTGAATTTCAGGGACCGCGACAGCCATTTCATCTTCGGCGACGTCGCCACCGCCGTCATCGTCGAATCCTCGGACCAGGCCGGACCGGGTGGCTGGGACATCCTCGGCACACGCCTCAAGACGGTGTTCTCGAACAACATCCGCAACAATTTCGGCTTCCTCAACCGGACTGCCGAAACGACCGAGACGCTGGTCGCCCCGGCCTCGAGCAGCGAAGCGGCAGGCCAAACGGACAAACTTTTCGTCCAGCAAGGCCGCAAGGTGTTCAGGGATGTCGTGCCGATGGTGTCCGACATGATCATCGACCACGCCGCCGACCTCGGCATCGAACCCGCGACCTTGAAACGGATGTGGCTGCACCAGGCCAATATCAACATGAACCAGTTCATAGGCCGCAAGGTGCTGGGCCGCGAGCCGACGCCCGAAGAGAACGTCATCATCCTCGACGACTACGCCAACACCTCCTCGGCCGGCTCGATCATCGCCTTCCACCTGCGCCAGCAGGACATGGCGACCGGCGACACCGGCCTGATCTGCAGTTTTGGCGCTGGTTATTCGGCGGGCACGGTCTTCGTCCGGAAGCGGGCCTGACCTCTGCCGCCCGGGCCGGCCTCGGCGGCGGATGCGTCGCCTTCCATTCCATGGCCCGGCGCACGCGGTTCCCGACCGACGGATGGTCTTGAAAGATGAACGCCTCGATCGCCGAGGGGAAAGCCGCGAAGTTCAGGTCAGGAACCGCGCACGATCTTCAGCCAGGGGGACCATACAGGCGTCGGAGCGACCAAAGATGCGATACCGGTTGCCCGCGATCAGGTCGTAGACCGGGTCGCGGATCCCCCTCGGCACGGCGCCGAGCCAGCCCAGCCACCGCGTTGCTGACAGCGTCCGCAGCACCTGCAGGGCGGCATCCGACTTGAACCATATCCGCCCGCCCAGGATCACCGCATTGGTCTGGGGTGCCTCCACCTCGATGCCGAACCGCGTCGCCAGCGCGCGGCCCCGGTCGGACTGGATCGCCACGAAGCTGAAGCTGCCCCCCGGATCGTGGTCGATGACGAAACGGACCCAGCGCGAACAGAAGACGCAGACCCCGTCGAACAGGATCAGGCCGTCGGGTTCATCCGGGGCGGGCTGCGACGACCAGCGGCTCATGGGAGCGACGTTGCAGCGAGCAGGCCGTTACCGCAACGCGGCATTGTGCACATCACGCCGCCGCCACCGCCTCGATCTCGACCAGCCACGCCGCGTCGAAGAGGCCGGTGACGATCACCGTCAGCGCCGGCTGCCGGCCCGCAAGCCGGCGGATGCGGACCGCACGGTTCTCCAGCGCGTAGCGCCGGTCCGACAGAAAGGTCGTGACCTTGACGAGGTTGTCCAGCGTCATCCCGGCGGCGGCCAGCTGGGTCTCGATATTCGACCAGACCTGGTCGCACTGGCCGATGAAGTCGGTCGCCAGCGAGCCGTCGGGCGCGACCGGGATCTGCCCCGACAGATACAGCCAGCGGGTCGGCGCGATAACCTCCACCGCCTGCGGATACGACCCCTCGGCCGGCGGCGAGCCGTGGCCGGTCAGGGGGCGGATGGTCGCGCTCACTGGCGCGCGCCGTCCGACCGGGCGCGGACCACGGCGAACTCGGACGTCGGCTTCCAGCCCGGCCAGTCGCCGCTGTTGGCGAGGTCCAGACCCAGCTGATACAGCAGGGTCAGGTTCTCGACCGCCGAGGAAAAGTCCAGCTCCGCCGACCATTCGTCGCTGGCCTGATGATAGTCGGCGTCGAATTTGGCGCGATAGGCGGGCAGGCCGACGGCGACGCCACCCTCGTCCAGATCGACCCCGTGCCACGGCATGATTGCCGGCACGCCGGCCCGGGCGAAGGGGAAATGGTCCGACCGATAGAAGTAGTTCTGTTCCGGCTCGCGGTCGTCGGTGACCACCCGGCCCTCGGCGGCGGCCAGCAGCTCAAGCCGGTCCTCCAGATCGTTCTGGCCCTTGCCGAAGATCGGCAGGTCGCGGGTTGGCCCCGACAGCGGCAGCATGTCGATGTTGATGTCGGCCACCGTCGTCTCCAGCGGCCAGACCGGGCTGGCAGTATAGCCGTAGGCCCCCAACAGCCCCATCTCCTCGGCGGCCATATGGACGAAGACGATCGAGCGTTTCGGGCGCGCTGCGGCGCTCAGCTGGCGCGCCATCTCGACCACGCCGACGGTGCCCGAGGCATTGTCCCAGGCCCCGTTCCAGATGTTGTCGCCCTGCACGCCCGGATGCTGGGCCTCGCCGCCGACATGGTCCCAGTGGGCCGAATAGATGATGGTCTCGTCCGGGAATTCGCTGCCCGGAATCCGCGCCAGCAGATTGTGGGTGACCAGGGTGTCGATGGTCTCGGACGCCTCGACCGACAGGCTGACGCCGGTCAGGGCCACCGCCTTGAAGGACCCGCCGGCGAGGTCCGGCAAGCGCCCGATGTCCTCGCCGGCGGCCGCAGCCCAGGCGGCGGCGACGTCATGATGGATCGCGCCCGAGAATTCCAGATCGGCGGCCCCCGGCGTCAGCGTCCGGGTGCGGGCATTGCCCCGCACCGCGCCCTGCCATTGCGGCGAGGCGGCCGGCGCCATGACCAGGGTGACGACGCCCACCGCGCCCCGGCGGAAGGCCTCGTCGGCCTTGTAGGCGCCGGACTGGTAGTGGGTCGTATATTCGCCGTTGAACCGCTCTCCGTCCGGCTCGCCCGCGACGACGATGACCACCTTGCCGCGCACGTCCGCGTCGCCGTAGTCGTCCCACTGGCGTTCGGGCGCGAAGATGCCGTGACCGGCGAAGACCAGACCGGCGTTCCTGATCGAGGCGCGACCGTCGTTGGCGATGGCCCGCACGGTGATGTCGGACCCCACGGTCAGGGCATGGACGGTGCCGTCCGGGCCGGTCCAGCCGGCGGTCGCGTCGGCGACGGGGGTGTAGCGCTTCAACTCGACCGGTTGCAGCCATTGGCCGTCCGGCCCGCCGGGCGCCAGCCCCATGGCCTCGTACTGGGTCTGCAGCCAGGCCAGTGTCAGCCGTTCGCCCTCGGTCCCCGGATAGCGGCCCTGGAACTCGTCGGCGCTGATGGTGCGGATACCGTCGCTGATCCGCGCCGCCGAAAA
>JBBQTX010000029.1:0-13637 GCA_038234475.1 Caulobacterales bacterium
CAGCCCGCGCCCGAGCGTGAAGAGCCAGCCTGGGACAATCACGACGAGCGCGACCATCGCAAGAAGGGCTGGTCGCTGTTCGGAAACGGCAAACGCCAGCCGGCCCCGCCGACCTATGCCCCGCGCCAGACCGAGATGCGCTCGACGTCCTCGACACAGCCGGAACCCGGCCCGGCCGAGGACGACCTGGAAATTCCGTCCTTCCTGCGCCGCCTGGCCAACTGAACCCCCGGTCTTGGGTTATGGACGCCCCGGGGGGGGGACCTCCGGGGCGTTTCGCTTGTCCGGCGAATGGTTAGTCAAACCGAAACAATCCGAAACCCGACTTTCCTTTCGCGCTTGCGAAGGGATGGCTAGACGGTTGCCGGGGCGAACTCCGCACGTCAGACGCGGAGCGCGAATACAGCGAGTTCAAGTTTGTCGGTCAGTCACGACCACCGCCAGAGGACGACCGTCGCACCCGCGATCATCGCGGGCGTGGGCGTGCACACCGGCGACCGGGTGCGTCTGGCCGTGCGCCCGGCGCCGACCGGCACGGGCATCGTCTTCGTGCGCACCGACATCAAGGACCGCGACAACCGTATTCCAGTCTCGGGCGAGGCCGTCGTCGACACCCGCCTGAACACCATGATCGAGAACGCCGCCGGCGTGCGCCTGTCGACCATCGAACACCTGATGGCGGCCTTCGCGGCGCTGGGCGTGTCCAACGCCGTGGTCGAGGTGGACGGACCCGAGCTGCCGATCCTCGACGGGTCGGCGCTGCAGTTCGTCCAACTGCTGGACCGCGCCGGCTTCCGCCGCCAGGAAGCCCCGGTCCGCTACATCGAAATCCTCGAGCCGATCCGCGTCCAGGACGGCGACAAGACCGCCGCCCTGCTGCCCTGCGACCGCTACGAGATGCGGTTCGAGATCGATTTCGGCACGCCTGTGATCGGCAACCAGGTCGTGGACTTCGTCGTCGACGAGGAAACCTTCCGCGACGAGATCATGGCCGCACGCACCTTCGGCTTCGCCCATGAGGTCGAGGCCCTGCGCGCCGCCGGTCTGGCGCGCGGCGGTTCGCTTGAAAACTGCGTCGTCATCGACGGCGACCAGATCCTCAACCCCGGCGGGCTGCGGATGGAGCGCGAGTTCGTCAGGCACAAGGCGCTGGACGCCATCGGCGACCTCTACGTCCTCGGCGCGCCCCTGTTGGGCCGCTACGAGGGCGTCAAGGCGGGCCACGCCATCAACAACCTGCTGGTCCGCGAACTGCTGGCCAATCCGCAGGCCTGGCGCGAGGTGACCCGCGTGCCCGAGCTGGCGATGGCGGGCTGATCTCTTGCTTCTCCCGCTTGCGGGAGAAGGAAGTTAGAGGCCGATCGCGCTCATCAGCCGCCCAAAGTCCGGCTCTCCGTTCAGATGCGCCCGGCGGTTGGAAAAGAACCGCGCCGCGTCCGCGCGCGTGTCATGGCCGGTCCAGACCGCTTCGCCGACCCCCGCCTGCTCCAGACGCCACAGCACGAAGCCGGGCAGGTCGAACAGCCGCTTGTCCGCTGCCTCTCCCGGCACGAAAAACCGCTCGCTGCCCGGGTCATGGTGCTCGAACCGCGCCTCGAAATCGGCCCCGACCTCGTAGCTGGCCTGGGCGATACAGGGGCCGACGACGGCGACCATGCGGCGGGGCTCGGCACCGAGGGCCTGCATGGCCGAGACCGTGGAATGGACGATGCCGTCCAAAGCCCCCTTCCAGCCCGCATGGGCGGCGCCGACCACGCCAGCCTCTGCGTCCGCAAGCAGAATGGGGGCGCAGTCGGCCGTCAGGACGGCGCACAGCACCCCGGGGACGGCGGTGACCGTGGCGTCGCCCTCGGGCCGTTCGCCCTTCCAGCCGGCCTCGGCGACGCGGGCGACAGCGGAATGGATCTGGAAACAGGCCGCGAAGTCGTCCGGGACGCCGCCCAGATGTTCTGCGATCCGGCACCGGTTCTCGGCGACGGCGGCCGGGTCGTCGCCGGAGCCGAGGCCGGTGTTGAGCCCCTCGTACAGACCGGTCGAGACCCCGCCCCGCCGCGTGAAAAAGCCGTGGCGAACGCCCGCGCGCGACAACAGCGGATGGGTGATGGGCTGGAGGGTCATGGCTATTCCTCGAAGCCCGGGACCACCAGGGTGCGCGGAGAAAAGATCGCGCAAGCCTTGAACAGGGTGCCCATCTGGTCGTCGGCGGTCAGGCGGGCCAGCTGGCGGTCGATCACCGGCGCGGCGTCGGGGCGTCCGGCCTTGAGCCGGTCGGCGCGGGCTTCGATGCCCAGCCGGTTCAGGAACGCGCCCTGGCCGACGGTCCCGGTCACGTCGGCTCCGGCGTGGATGGCGGCCTCGAGCACCGAGGGGAAGTCGGCCCACTGGGTCAGGTCGGCCTCGCCGGGCGTGTCCAGCGGATCGACCTTGTTGTGCCGTCGCAGCGCCTGCAGCGTATCGCCCGGTTCGGGGCGGGCCCGGCCATAGTCGATTAGCAGGGCGGCCCCCGACGCCGCCTCGATCAGACGGGCCAGATCGCGGGCGAAGGCGGCCTGCTGGTCCGAAATCTCGATGGTCTGGCCGGGTTCGACGTCGAAGGCCGGGCGATGGAAACCGCCGTCGATCCGGACCAGGCCAAAGGTCAGGCCGCCGTCATCCGTCACGCCCACGCGGCGCTCGGCCCAGCCGTCGTCGGTCCGCACGAACTGGCGCGCGGGCAGGCAGTCCAGAACCTCGTTGGCGATCAGGATCACCGGGGCGTCGGTGTCGATCCGGTCCAGCGACGCGACCCAGCGGGGATGGATGTCGCTGTCGGCCAGCATCCGGGCCTGGGCGTCCCTGAGCGGCGGGCTGGGCTCGATCAACACCAGATCGACCGCGCGCAGGAAGTCCGGGTCCAGCCGGGCAGCGCGCAGGGCGTCGGCCATCAGGGTGCCGTCGCCGGGCCCGACCTCCACCAGCCGCACCCGCTCGGGCGCGCCCAGCCGGTGCCACAGCTCGACCGCCCACAGACCGATCAATTCGCCGAACATCTGGCTGATCATCGGCGCGGTGATGAAGTCGCCCGTCGCGCCGATGGCCGGCCGCGTGGCGTAATAGCCGCCCTGCGGATCGTGCAGGCAGCGGGTGACGTAGTCGGCCACGGTCATCGGCCCGGTCAGGGCGATCTCCCGCGCCAGCCTCTCGCCCAGCGACATCGGTCTAGCCGCCCATGGGCATCAGGCGGCGACCGGAGGCCGGCTCCAGGCGCGCCAGATCAGCCACGCTCCGATCAGCATCATCGGCGCCGACAGCATCATGCCCATGGTCAGGCCCAACGGCAGTTCGGCCAGCTTGCCGGGATCGGGCTGGCGCACCGTCTCCAGCAGGGCGCGGATCAGGCCGTAGCAGAACAGGAACAGGCCGGTGACATAGCCGGGCTTGGCCAGCAGCTTCGCCTTCGAAACCGCGAACCACAGCACGAGGAAGAGCACCAGACCCTCGAGTCCGGCCTGATACAGTTGGCTGGGATGGCGCGGCACGTCGCCGGCCGGGCAGAAGCCGTAGGTCCGCTCGATGGCCTGGTTGCAGAAGCGGACGGCCCAGGGAACGGTCGTCTCCCGGCCCCACAGCTCGCCGTTGATGAAATTGGCTATGCGACCGAAGAACAGGCCGATGGGCACGGCCGGGGCCACCAGATCGCCGAGGCTGAGCAGGCGGATCCTGTTCCTCCAGGCGAACCAGACGATCGCCACGGTCACGCCGATCAGGCCGCCGTGGAAGGCCATGCCGCCGTCCCACAGCCGGAACAGGGCCAGCCGCTCGCCCCAGTCGGCCCCGGTGAACAGCCCCGTATAGAGGGAGGGCTTGTAGAACAGGGCATAGCCCAGCCGGCCGCCCAGGATGATGCCGAGCGTGATCCAGAGCACCAGATCGTCCAGCTGCAGCGTCGTGACCGGCGACTTGCCGGGCTTCCACAGGTCGTTGGCCTTGGCGAGGCGGGCGGCATACCACCAGCCGACGACGATCCCGGCGACATAGGCCAGCGCGTACCAGCGGATATCCAGCAGGCCGATGCTGAACAGCACCGGATCGAACTCGGGAAATTGCACGGGCGCTCCTGCCGAAGGGACTTCGTCGTGCGGTTTAGCAAGCGTGGTCGCTTGCGTCCCCGAAATTTCCGCGACGCCGGCTTCAGGCGCCTAATTCAGGCCATAGGTCACATCGACAGCAATGTTTCGTTCACCGTATCGGGTGAACCTTCCTTAACGACACTCGCTTGTTCGAGTCGGAGCCCGCCATGCAGACCCGCAATCCCCTTCTCGACGAGTTCGCCAAGCTGACCACCGGTGCCATGGGTCTGGCCCAGGCGGCGGGCGAGGAAGCCAAGACCGCCTTCCGCGCCCAGACCGACCGGTTGGTGGCGGAGATGGATCTGGTCGGTCGCGACGAGTTCGACGCGCTGAAAGCCGAGATCGCGGCGCTGCGGGCCGAGGTCGCGGCGCTGAAGTCGCCTGTAAAGACGGCGAAGAAGCCTGCCACGGGAACGTCCACAGGCCCCGTTCCCCCTGAGGACGCAGCCGGTTGAGCCGAATCTGTGAACCCGCCTACCGTCCTGTGACAGGGCGCGAGTCGCGCCCGGAGAGTGCCTGATGGATGCTGTGAGGCCCGAAGAGGTCGATGTTCCCTACGATCCACTGGACGTGGTGGAGCATGTTCTGGTGGCCGAGAACCTGCCGTTCGACCGGACCGACGAGGGCGATCTGGCCTTTGCGCTGGCGGGCGACTGGAAAGACTACGAGCTGTGGTTCGCGTGGCGGCCCGAGGGGGACTGCCTGCAACTTTGCTGCGCCCTGGACCTGCAGGCTTCGAAATCCCGCCGCGCCGCCGCCTATGAGCTGGTCGGCCTGATCAACCAGCGCACCTGGATGGGCCATTTCGAGGTCTGGGCCGAGGACGGGGAGATCGTCTTCCGCCATTCGTTGGCCCTGCCCATGGGCGAACGCCCCACCCTGGCCCAGGCGGCGTCGATGATCGACGCGGCGGTCGAGGCGGCGGACCGCTATTATCCCGCCTTCGACTTCATGATCCGGGGCTCGAAAAAGCCGCAGGAGGCCATCGACGCCTGCCTGTTCGAGACGGTCGGCACCGCCTGAGACCATGACCGGGGACACGGAAACCGGCTCCGTCGTCCTTGTGGGCTGCGGACGGTTGGGGTCCGCCATCGTGGAAGGCTGGCTGGCGACGGACACCCTCGATCCTCGCCGGCTGATCATTCTGACGCCATCCGAAAAGCCGGTGGCGGAGGCGGCGCGGTTGCTGGGTGCCCGGATCAACCCGCCCGTCGATGCGCTGGCCGAGGCGCGCGCCGTGGTGCTGGTGGTGAAACCCGCGACGTGGCGTGAGGCCGTCGCGCCCCTGACGAACACTTTGGGGCCGGAGGCCGTGATCGTATCGGTGATGGCCGGTGTGCGCGCGGAGGACCTGTCCGGGGCGTTCAACGGCCGTGCGGTGGCGCGGGTCATGCCGACGACGGCAGTCGCCCGGGGGAAGGGGGTCGCAGCCCTCTGGTCCGGGCTTCCAGCGGCCCGCGAGACCGCGCGGGGGCTGTTCGGATCCCTGGCCGATGTGGTCGATCTGGATGACGAGGCGCAGCTCGATGCTGCCACGGCGGTGGCGGCATCGGCCCCGGCCTTTGTCTATGCCTTTGTGGAGGCCCTCGCCCGCGCCGGTGTGGGTCAGGGGTTGCCGCCTGAAACCGCCGAGCGGCTGGCGCGCGGAGCCTTGCGGTCAGCGGGCGCGGGAGCGGATACCGGTGACGCACTGCCGATGTTAACGGCTCGCATCGCGTCGCCGGGCGGGACCACCCGCGCCGGACTGGACGCCATGTCGGCCACCGGTGCCCTGGACCGCGCAGCCGAAGCGGCAGTCAAGGCCGCCGTCGAGCGAGCCAAGGCTCTCTAGCGCCGGACGTAGCGGCCTGAAACCAGGTTGGCGGCCAGCCGTCGGTAGGCGCGTTCGGCGTCATTCCAGGTGCCGAAGCCGCGCACGTCGTCCAGGCTGGACGAGTACCAGTCATAGCGGACCGGCACGGTCTGGCCGTCCGCCAGCGTGATCCGACCCTCTATCGTCGCACCGCCGATGGAGATACTGCGAATGCCGTCCAGACCGGGGCGATCGACGAGTTGCTCGAAGGTCGGGCGGTTGGGCTTCAGATCGGTCAGGACCAGATCAACCGTGGCACCGTCCAGGGCTCTGCGGCGTTCGAGGGCCCGGGTCACGACACCGGCGAGATAGTCAGCCTGTTGCTGGACCTCACGGCGGCCAAGGTCGTCGGCGGTGTGCACAAGCTCACCACCGATGACGACATTGACCGAAGCGGGCTCGGCGAGGGCGGGCGTGGCTGCGACGGCGAGGACCGCGGCCAGGGGGGCGAAGAAGGCGAGACGGCGCATCGTGATCCTCCGGATATCCGTGTCGGGGGAAAGATGCCCCCTGCCGCCCCGCTTCGCCAGTGGTCACGCTTAATGTGATCAGCCGGGCAGGCGGATCACGGCCCTGAGCCCGCCGAGGTCGCTGCGCTCCAGCGTGATGTCGCCACCGTGGCCGCGCGCGACGTCCCGGGCGATGGCAAGGCCCAGCCCTACGCCCTTGTGGTTCTGATTGCGCGAGGCGTCGAGCCGCGAGAATGGTCGGAAGGCTTCCTCGTGCATGTCCTCGGGGATGCCGGGGCCATCATCGTCGACGGCAATCTCCAGCCCCCCGGACGGCAGCGCGCGGGCCGTAAGGCGGATATGCTCGCCGTGGGCGGCGGCATTGCCCGCGAGGTTCATCAGGGCGCGTTTGAACGCGAGAGGCCGCAGGCTGGCGGTCAGCTCTGCCGGGGCCTGAACCTCGACCTCGGTGCCGGTCCGGCGCGCGTCCGCACCCGCTGCCTCCAGAAGTTCGGAAACCGCTATGGACTGGGCCGCCTCGCCGGATTCGCCCCGCGCGAAGGCCAGATATTCGTCGATCATATGCTCCATCTCGTCCAGGTCGCCGCGCATGGCGTCCGCCCGCTTGAACACCGGGGCCAGCGCCAGTTCGAGGCGCAGGCGGGTCAAGGGCGTGCGCAGATCATGGCTGACCGAGGCCAGCAGCACCGTTCGCTGATCGATATGGCGCTGGATTCGCTCGCGCATGGCCAGAAAGGCGGTGGCGGCGGCGCGGACCTCGCGCGCGCCGTGCGGCTTGAACTGTTCATGGGTCTCTCCCCGCCCGAAGGCCTCGGCGGCGTCGGCGAGCCGCTCGATGGCGCGGACCTGGTTGCGGATGAACAGGATGGCGACGCTCATCAGCAGGACGGTGGCGATGGTCAGCCACAGAACGAAGATGTGGGCCTGGGTCGCCACGGCCCGTTCGCGCGGGGCGATGATCCGCAGCACGCCTTGCGGCTGCTGCACCCGGATATCGACATAGGCGGGATAACGGGTGGTGTCGAACCAGACCGGTTGATCAATCCGGTCGGCCAAAGCCTTTTCCAGGGTGCGGTCGACCACGCCGATCGGGCCGCGCCGCGTCTCGTCCGGCAGCACCGCCCCGTCCTGCAGCGCGATCGACAGCGACATGGACCGCTGGGCCCGTTCCGCCAGAATGGTCAGGTTCGCGGACGTCGGATCGTCGGCATAGCTCTCGGCGGCCCAGGCGATGTCGCCCGCCAGCCCGTCCGACAGACGGGCCGTCACGGTCTGCCAGTGCATGTCGAAGAAGGCCCAGGTCACCGCCACCTGCATGACCAGCACGGGCAGGACGATGATCAGCAGCGACCGCCCCCAGAGCGAGGTGGGCATCTGCCGCTTCAGGAACCGCGGCCACAGGCTGGCGGGAAGCAGCCTCATCGCCCTTTGGGTCCCGGCTCATCTTCCTTCTCCCGCTTGCGGGAAACGGGGCCCGCTTTCGAGCGAAGCTCGAACAGGGTCGATGAGGGAATTTTGCTTCCTTCGGCGAGACGTTCCCCCATCGTCACTGGATCGGCTGCGCCGATCGACGTGACACTCCCCCCGCAAGCGGAGGAAGAATGTTGTCGAAGGCCCATCTCAGTCCGGGGCCAGCATATAGCCGACGCCGCGCACGGTCTGGAGGTAGCGCGGGTTCTTGGGGTCAGCCTCCAGCTTGCGGCGCAGTCGCGTGACCTGGACGTCGACGGCGCGACCGGTGATGTCGGCGGTGTCCGGCGACAGGCTCATACGCTCGACAGCCGAATGGGCGTGGATGGCCAGGGTTTTCAGAAGTTGCGCCTCGGCCTCGGTCAGGCGCTGCATCTTGCCGTCGCGCATCAGCTCCAGCCGTTCCATGTCGAACACGGCCGGGCCCAGCTTGATCTCGCGCGGGGTGAGGGGTTTGCCGCCGGTGCGCCTGAGGATCGCATCGACCCGCAAGGCCAGTTCGCGCGGGTCGAAGGGCTTGGACATATAGTCGTCGGCACCGCGCGACAGGCCCTCGATCCGGTCGTCGGGATCGCCCCGGGCGGTCAGCAGCAGGACCGGGGTCTTCGAGGTCTCGGCCTTGCCGCGCACCCAAGTGGTCAGGTCGAAGCCGCTCTCGCCCGGCATCATGACGTCCAGCACGACCAGGTCGAATTCGATCAGCTCCATCATCCGCTTGGCCGCCGCAGCGTGGGCGGCACCGGTGACGCGATAGCCTTCGCGGGCGAGGAATTCCTTCAGCAGTTCGCGGATCCGGTCATCGTCGTCGACGACCAGCAGGTGGCGGCCGGCACCCGCGCCGGCGATCGGCCCGGACCGGCCATGGGAACGCACATCGCTCATGCCGATGCGACCGGACGCGCGCTCAAGGCGTTGACCTGAGCGGTTCGGGCGGCTCTAACCCGGTGATCTGCGCGGGAGACGTTATTCAATGGCCTTCGTTCCTTTCGACGATCGTGACGGCTGGATCTGGATGGACGGCGATTTCGTGCCTTGGCGGGAAGCGAAAACGCACGTTTTGACCCATGCCCTCCACTACGGCTCGTCGGTGTTCGAGGGGGAGCGTATGTATGCCGGCGAAATCTTCAAGCTGACCCCGCATAGCGAACGCCTGAAGCGTTCTGCAAACCTGCTGGATTTCGACCTTCCGTACAGCGTGGCCGAGATCGACGCCGCCTGCAAGGCGACGTGCGAGAAGATGGGGCTGGAGGATTGCTATGTCCGCCCGCTCGCCTATCGCGGCCCGGAACAGCTCAGCGTCTCGACCATCAACAACAAGACCCACGTGGCCATCGCGGTCTGGGAATGGCCCAGCTATTTCGACGCCGAGACCAAGGCGAAGGGCATCCGCATGGAGTGGGCCAAATGGCGCCGCCCCGATCCGATGACCGCGCCCTCGGCGGCGAAGGCGGCGGGCCTCTACATGATCTGCACCATGTCCAAGACGGCGGCCGAGAAGCGCGGCTACGCCGACGCCATGATGCTGGACTGGCGCGGCTATGTCGCCGAGGCGACGGGGGCCAATGTCTTCTTCGTCCAAGACGGCGTGCTGCACACCCCGCCGGTCGACGCGATCCTGGACGGTATCACCCGCCAGACCATCATCCAGATGGCGGCGGCCAAGGGCATCGAGGTGGTCGTGCGCCACATCCGCCCCGAGGAGCTGGCGACCTTCAGCGAATGTTTCGTCACCGGCACGGCCGCCGAGGTGACGCCGGTGAGCGAGATCGGCGAATACCGCTTCACCCCCGGTGCCCTCAGCCTCGGGCTGATGGAAGACTATGGCGGGCTGGTCAGACGAGCTTAAGCCGCCGCCGGCTTCCGCCGCCGGATCGCCCACCAGACCGCGCCGCCGATGACGACGATCGGCAGCAGCACCGAACCGGCGGTGATCAGGATCGCGAGCATGCCCATCGACAGGCCGAACGCGTCGCCCAGCGCGCGGCCGACCGGCCGGGTCGGGCTGTCGGCGGCCATCATGCCGCCCTGGCGATAGTCGAGCGTCAGGCGGGCGCTCTGGACCCGCGCGTTCAGCGCGCGCAGTTCGACCTGCTGCGCGTCCAGTTGGCCTTGCAGGTCGGCCAACTGGCGTTCGATCTCCAGCCGCTGCGCCAGGGTCCCTCCTGAGCGCGCCTGAAGCTGGCGGATCCGTTCGGCGAGGGAGGCGGTGGTCTTCGCTCCGGTCGTGACCGTGTCGATGCCGCGTGTCACATCTTCGCCTTCGGTGACGGCTTCATCCAGACGGCCACCGACGTTCCGGGCGTCCAGGGCCAGATCGCTGCGGAAGCGGTTGATCCACTCGGGCTGGCCCCGCAGTTCCAGCCGCCCGCCGGGCTCGCGCGCCGTCCAGTCGGCCTGGGCCGAGATCACTTGGCAATACCCGGCACCGGCGGAGACACAGGTCAGTTCATGTCGGCTCATCACCTCGGCACCCCGATCGCGCGGGAGGGACAGGGCGTAGCTATAGGCGTAGGCGATCCGGGCTATCGGAGCGAGCGGCGCGGGGCGCGGCGCGACCATCGGGGTCGGGGCGGCGGCGTCCCGCGCGTTCGTCGTGGCCGCGTCCGCCGGAGCCTCGGCCGCGGCGGTGGCCGCTTCGCTCGAATACTCTTCGGCCTTGTCACTCGCCGGTGAACATCCCGCCAGTACGACCAGGCTGGCCGTGGCCAGCATCAGACCCTTGCGCATCGTCATTCTCCCTGTCCCGCGGACATCACGGTTTCGTGATGACGCGCGCGGATCGCGACGGATTCAGGGCTGAAGCGCGGCTTTTGCGGACGGGCTGTCTGCCGCCTACCAGCGCAGGGCGAAGCGTCCGATGACGGCTCCGAAGGCGGCGGCGGCGACCATGCCAAGGGTGTACCAGGTGGCCACGAAGGCTGCCGTGGCCTCGGGACAATACAGGCCATAGGCGGTTGCGGCGACGGCGCCGGTCAACAGGCCCGCAGCGGCACCGGCCTGCAAAGGACGGGTAGAGGCCAGCCGGCGAGCGGCGAGGAAGATCAGCGGGGCGGTGAAGGCCGAAACCTTGAGGATGTTGATGGCGCAGACCTTCCAGTTGAAGCCCAGCCAGTCGTCGACCCGCGCCTCAGGCGGCAGGAGGAGCAATTCGATCGCACCGATCAGGCCCGCCAGGCCCACAACGGCCATCACGGACCATCCAGCCATCCCTATGGACGCGCCGGGCCGTCCCAGCCGGGTGACCAGCCAGAGCGAGGCAATGGCGAGCGCGCCGGTATAGATGGCCTTGGCCCAGAAGGTCGGACCCTGGACGACCTCGGCCAGATCCGGCCGGATGCCGAACATCAGTACCACCACCGTTACGGCGACGGCCAGCGCTCCGCCGACCATCAAGGGCGAAAGGCGCGCTGGCTTCACCGGCTCGATACCGGCGGCGAGGGCTTCGATCAGATCATCAGTCTTCATGGTTTTGTACGCTGGCGGACAGCGTCTTCATGCTGCGGTGAACGCTCACCTTGGCGGCCCCCTCGGTAAATCCATTGCGCGCGGCGGCTTCGGCCACGCTGAAGCCGCGGATGCGGACATCCTCGACGAGGCGGCGCTGGCGGTTCGGCAGGATGGCCAGAACCCGGGTCAGGTCGCGGCGAACGACGCCGTCCTCGACCGTATGTTCGGCCAGAAGGACGAAGGAGTCCTCCAGCGGAACCGTGCCGCGCCGGCCCTGACGACGCAGGTAGTCGATCAGCTTGTAACGCGCGATCGCATAGGCCCAGGCCGTGAACGGCATGGATCGATCAAAGGTCGCCCGTTTGGCGTGAATGGCGATCAGACAGTTCTGCACAAGATCCTCGGCATCGGCTTCGCAACCGATCAGCCGCCGCTTGAAAAAGGCGGCCATGGCCGGCCGGATATCGGACAGCAGGGCACGCCAGGCCTTGGAGTCGCCGTCCAGGCCAAGCAACATCAGACGCTTTAGATGAGCTTCCCGTTCGACCACGTTGTCTCGTCATACGCTCCCGCCGCCTCAAGCGTTACATCATCGGGCATAAAAGGCGCGGCGCAAATTTCCGAAGCGTCGCCGGTAACCCGGTCGACTTCGGCGACGAACCCCCTCCTGTCCGACCGGCACTCCGACCGGTCAATCTCAGGAGACCAGCCTCATGAACACTCCCACAAAGATCGTAATCGGCGCCGGTGCCTTGCTGGCTCTCGGTGCCTCCGCCGCGATGGCCCAGCCGCAGGCGCGTCCTGAAATGGAAAAATGCTACGGCGTATCGAAGGCTGGTCAGAACGACTGCGCCGCCGGACCCGGCACCTCGTGCGCAGGCACCTCGACCCGGGACTGGCAAGGCAATGCCTGGAAGCTGGTCGCCAAGGGCACCTGCGCCGCCATCCGCACGCCTGCGGGCAATGGCTCGCTGACGCCGATCCCGGGCCGCTGAGTCTTGGCTTTCGCGCCGACCGCCGGATTGAGTCTGAAGCCCCGGCACTATGCCGAGGCCGAGGCCTGTCCCGTGGTCGGTGCTCAGGCCGGCCTGTGGTTTGAGGTCCACCCCGAAAACTACATGGCCGAAGGCGGGCCACGATTGCATTGGCTGGAGCGAATCCGGCGGGCACGGCCGCTGTCCCTGCACGGCGTCGGCCTGTCTCTGGCGGGAGACGAGCGGCCGGATCGTGCCCATCTGGCGCGGTTCCGGGCGCTGATCGACCGGTTCGAACCCTTCGTCGTCTCCGAACACCTGGCCTGGTCGCGGCGCGGAGGGGTCTATCATCCCGACCTGCTGCCCATTCCGCGTAACGACGAGATGCTGGCGCTGGTCTGTGACCATATCGATGAGGCGCAGAGCGCGCTGGGCCGAAGACTCCTGATCGAGAACCCCGCCGCCTATCTGGCCCTGACCGGCCACGACTGGGACGAGGTCGATTTCCTTGTCGAGGTTGCACGGCGGACCGGATGCGGCCTGCTGATCGACGTCAACAACGTCCATGTCAGCGCGTCGAACATGGGCTTTTCCGCCGAAAGCTGGATCGATGCGGTCCCGGCCGAGCTGGTCGGCGAAATCCATCTGGCCGGGCATACGCCGGACCCCGTCTGGGGCGAACGGCTGCTGATCGACAGCCATGACACGCCGGTGTCCGAGGCCGTCTGGGCGCTGCACGCGCGGCTTACGGACCGGATCGGCACCCGCCCGACCCTGATCGAGCGCGACGGCGCGATTCCCGAATTCGCTGTGCTGCTGGCCGAACAGGCCCGCGCCGCGCAGGCACTGACCGCCGCGACGAGGCTTGCCGCATGACCACCTTTCACGCCGCCTTCTCTGACGCGCTCGACGGTCGCCCCGACGCGCTATGGTCCGGGATGGCGGACGACGACCGATCGCGCGCGGCGCTGGCCGTCTATCGCAACACCACCGTCAAGGCGCGGATCGACGCCCTTCAGGCCAACTATCCGACCGTGGCCGAACTGACCGGGGAGGAATGGTTTCGCTCCGCCGCCCACGCCTTCACGGACGCGGCGCCCGGAGACGATCCGGCCATGGCAGCGTTTGGCGAGGGTTTTCCCGCCTGGCTGGAGCGGTTCGCGCCGGCCCAGAGCCTGCCCTACCTCGCGCCGGTCGCTCGACTGGACCGGGCCTGGACGGAGGCCCACCTGGCTCCAGACGCCACGCCGCTGACGTCGGATCAGGCGGCGGAGCTCGGTCTGGCGCTGGCGGGCGTGGTCCTGCCCCTGCATCC
>JBBQTX010000030.1:0-13347 GCA_038234475.1 Caulobacterales bacterium
TATCCCGGCTCCCGGCTACGACCGGGGGTACGGCCATGGCCCGGCGCGCTACCGCCGCCATGACGACGGACGCTACGGTCATGCGGGATACGGTCGGTCAGGCAGTCATGGATACGGCTACGACCATCAAAGGCACTATGACGCGCCGTCGCGGCCGGGCTATCGCGACGAATGGGGCTATAGCGACGACCGACCGCCGTCGGCGAGCCGCTGGTCGGGCGACCGACGCCACCGGTACCATGACCGTGACTGCGGCGATGTCTATCTTTATGACCGCTGACCGGCCGGATTCGAGCCAACAGGGTTAAATTGGACGCCCTCAGGGGAATGCGGACGGCACCCTTTCGCCCGCTCGGTGCAAGTCGAACCCATTGGTTTCCAAACGCTTAAAACGGCTCCCAACTGGAGTTCGTCCGATGCGTATGCTTACCGTCACGGCCGGCGTCGCCCTGCTGTTCCTGGCCGCCGGCCCCGCCTTCGCCGACGACCCGAGGGGCGGCGGCGGTCACCCCGGAGGGGGTGGCCATCCCGGCGGCGGCTGCGGTGGGTCCTGCGGTGGTGGCGGTCACCCGGGCGGTGGTTATTCTGGCGGGGGTCACCCCGGCGGCGGACCGCGCGGTGGCGGCAACACCAATGTCAATGTGAACGTCAATGCGAATGCCAATGCCAGCGCCTCAGCGGGGGCCTCGGCACGGTCGTCGCTGAACGCCCGCGCCTATGACGTCGGTGGCATTCGCGGCGGCGGCGGCAGCTACGGTGCCGTCTATGTCGGCGGTGGCTACGGCGGGGACGGTGGCGGTTACTCCGGCGGCGGGGCCGTCTACGGCGAGGTCGACGAAAGCCGCATCTGCGCCAGCGCGCCGTTCGGCTATGTCGTCACCGGTTTCGGGCGCACGGGCCGCCGGGCCCCGACCTGCCTCGGCGGCGGGCAGGGCGGGGGCTGCGATCGCGACCGGGGCGGGCGCTACGGCTACAGCGAGCCGCACGCTTGCGGTGCCGGAGCACGGCGCGGCTCAGGGACCCGTTACGAGGAAACGGGTTCGTACGAATCCTATGAATCCTATGGGGAACACGGCTCGGGATCGGGCGGCTACCGCGAGGTCGGGTATGGCTCCGGCGGGCATGACCGCAGCGGCGTGCGCGACTGCGGCTGCGATCACGATGACCGCGACGCCCCCTATCCGCCGCGCTATCGGCCCGATCCGGCGCCGTCGCATCCGCCGGCACCGCCCTATCGCCCGCGCCCCGATGGTCCGCCCCGCCAGTCCTACAGCCAGGAGCCCGGCGAGCGCGGCTAGTCCCGGCACCCAATTCCGTCGATCGCTCCGACGATGGCCGACGCCGCGAGCAGCGGGTTTTCGGCCCCGATCACCGGGCGGGCCACGACCAGATGGGTCGCTCCGGCCTCCAGCGCCGCGCGAGGCGTGGCCACGCGCTGTTGATCGCCCCGGTCGGCGCCCTCGGGACGAACGCCCGGTGTGACGATCAGAAAATCGGCACGCCCCGCCGCGACGGCGATCTCGCGGACGCGGGCCGCCTCGAGCGGACTGGAGACCACCCCGTCGACGCCACAGTCCAGCGCCTGCCGGACCCGGCGCTCGACCAGATCGGCGGCCCTGAAGCCAAAGCCGATGTCGATCAGGTCCTGATCCGAAAGGCTGGTCAGGACGGTGACGGCCAGCAGTTTCGTGTCCGACCCGGCCGCGTCGCGCCCCTTGACCGCGCCGCGCATGACCTGGGGCTCGGCGTGTATCGTCAGCAGGTCGCAGCCGCCCTCAGCCACCGCCCGGGCGGCGCCTTCGACCTGGGCCCCGATATCGTGCAGCTTCCAGTCCTGGAACACCGACTTGCCCTCGGCCCGCAGCGCATGGGCGAAGGCGACGCCGCCGGGCCGGGCCAGCAGGGTCAGGCCGATCTTGTAGGCGCTGACCGTCGCGCCCAGCCGGTCGACCATGGCCCTGGCCGCGTCGAGGGAGGGCAGGTCGAGGCCGACGATCAGGCGGGGGTCGGTCAGTACGGGGGACATCGACGGCTCCGGTGATTTCCTCCGCCGGGGGTGGCGCGCGGGCGCGTGCACCCGTATGGGCGGAGCAACGGTTTCTGAGGCGAGGTCAGCACATGAACGCGGTCGATCTGGGGGTCAACCTGTTCGTGGCCCTGTTCGCCCTGGTGGACCCGATCGGCAATATCCCGATCTTCGCCGCCGCCACGGCGGGCGCCAGCCTGCGTCAGCGGCTGTCGGTGTCGGGCCTGATCTGCATCTTCATCGTCGTCTTCCTGACCTTCTTCTTCTTCACCGGCCTGGGGCTGTTGCAGTTCTTCGGCATTTCGCTGGCGGCGTTCCGGATCGCGGGCGGCATTCTGCTGCTCCTTCTGGGCCTCGACATGGCGCGCGAGGACTTCCTCAAGATGTTCGCCGACCCCGATGCGGTGGAGGACGCCCAGAATAACCAGGGCTACGCCCGCCGCCGATTCCAGCGGCTGATCGTGCCCTTCGCCATGCCCCTGCTGATCGGACCCGGGGCCATCTCGACCATCATCATCCAGGCCGGGGAAGCCGAGAAGATCGGTCCGGCGGGTCAGGCCGCCGGGGTCGTCGCCATCGTTGCCGCCGGCCTGGCGACCTTCGTCTGCTTCACCCTGACCGGGCCGATCAGCCGCCTGCTGGGCGAGGTCGGCATGGCCATCATCGTCCGCGTGCTGGGCCTGATCCTGTGCGCCCTGGCCATCCAGTTCATCCTCGCCGGCCTGTCGGAAGCCATCCCGGGCATGTTCAGCTCGATCGCGACGACGCCGTATCCGGACGGCGGGCACTGAGGTCGGCGTCTCTGCGGGGATAGAGACTTCAGGAGGAATTGAGGGACGGTTTCCGGAGGACTAGAGAGACGGTTTCCGGTCCCGGACAGGGACGGGGGAGACAGTGGATACCCGGCCGGCGGACCCGGTGTTCAGATCCGCTTCAGTCGCTTCGCATGCCCGCCCACCATCCCGAGCGCCACCCGGTCGGGCAGATGCTTGGCCAACCCCGCCAGCAGAGTGTTCATCACCCCCGGCGTGACCTTGGGCCGGTTGGCTTCGCAGGCGACGTAGCCGACGCGGGCGACGTGGTCGGCGGTCTGCCACATCCAGGCGGGATAGGCCGACGAGACCTGTTCGCGGGTGCCGTTGGCGTCGTGGAACTCGGTCAAGGTGTAGCCGGGACACAGGGCGGTGACATGCACGCCGGTACCGCGCAGTTCGAGGTGCAGGCCCTGCGAGGCCTTGATCAGGAAGCTCTTGATCGGACCGTACAGGGTGTCGCCGCCGGTGGCGGGCATCTGGCCGGCGAGGGAGGCGACGTTGAGGATGCGGCCAAAGCCTCGCTCGACCATCCCCGGGGCGAACAGGCGGGCCAGTTCGACCGGGGCGGCCAGCATGACCTGGGTCATGGCCCGGTGGTCGGCGGGGTCGGTGTTGAGAAAGCCTGCGGTGCGGCTGTAGCCGGCGTTGTTGATCAGGCCGTCGACAGTCAGCCCCTTGGCCTGAACGGCGTCGAACAGGCGGCGCGGCGCGGCGAGGTCGGCGAGGTCGTCGGTCAGAACGGTGGAGGCGGCGCCCAGGCGGGCCAGTTCCTCGGCCAGCGCCAGCAGGGGCGCTTCCCGGCGCGCCGTCAGGATCAGGTCCCAGCCGTTTTCCGCATAGACCCGCGCCAGGGCGGCACCGATGCCGGCCGAGGCACCGGTGATCAGCACCACCGGCCGCGGTCGCGACGGCAGGCTCATCTCAGGCGGCGACCGGACGTGCGGCGTCGGGGGCGAAGGCCGCCAGGGACGCCGGTTGGTGATCCAGCAGGTCGGCGATGGTGATCTTCGACAGGGCCGCGCCCGCAGCACGGTCGGCGGCGGTCAGGGCCTTGGCCACCTGACGCGGGATGTGTTCGCTGACCGGACACCCCTTGGCCCCGGCGGGCGGCGAGCCCAGGTGGGCGCAGCCGTTGACGGCCCGCAGCACGGTTTCCAGTGAAATGTCTTCCGGTCGATGCAGCAGCCATGCCCCGCCGGAGGCTCCCGGCCGGGTCGCTATCAGCCCGGCCTTGGCCAGGAGGGCCGTAACCCTACGCACCACGACCGGATTGGTCGGGATGGAGGCGGCCAGAACCGCGCTCGCCGCCGCGGCGGCCGGCGAAAAGGCACCCTTGTGGGCCAGATAGGCCAGGGTGTGGGCGGCGACGGGAAAGCGTTGACTGTCTGACATGGGGTGGGTTCAAGATAGGGCTTGCGCGCGCCTTTCACAAACATGCCCCCGATGGGGACGGGGTCGTCTGTTCCCGCGAAGAATCGGCTTGGTTTGGGCCCGTGCAACCTTCGCACCTGCAGCACGATTGAACGACCCGACGAAAGAGCCTAAAGGCTCGCCGCTCTTTTGATGGGAACCGCAGGCGCGGCGTCCCGGAGGAACTTCATGGCCGGGGCCTCTCCCCAAGGTGAAGACGGCCCCAGCGCCGCCGCTTCCAATTCCCCGACCCCCGCCGACAAGACGGTCGATCCGGCCCACCACCATCCGGCCGCCGCCGGCGAGGGCGGCCACGTCAAGGCCGGCAAAACGGGCCTGATCATCGGTGCCATCGGCGTCGTGTTCGGCGACATCGGTACCAGCCCGCTCTATGCGATGCGCGAGGCGCTGGCCCATTCACGCAGCGGCGGCGCGGCCGAGCTGGCCGTTCTGGGCACCGTCTCGCTGGTGTTCTGGGCCCTGATCCTCGTGGTCACGGTCAAATATGTCTTCTTCCTGATGCGGGCCGACAACAAGGGCGAGGGCGGCACCTTGGCCCTGATGGCCCTGGCCCAACGCGCCATTGGCAAGCGCTCGGCCCTGGTGTTTTTTCTCGGCGTCTGCGGCGCGGCCATGTTCTATGCCGACGGGGTGCTGACGCCGGCGGTTTCGGTGCTGTCAGCGGTCGAGGGGTTGGGCGACGCTCCGGGCGTAGGCGGACGGATGACCCCCTTCATCCTGCCGATCGCCATCGGCATTCTGATCACCCTGTTTATGGTCCAGGCGCGGGGTACCGCCAGCATGGCCCGGGCGTTCGGGCCGATCACCACCGTCTGGTTTCTGGTTCTTGCGGGCCTGGGCGTCTTTCACATCTTCGACGATCCCTCGATCCTCAGGGCCCTGTCGCCGCATTATGGCGCGCTGTTCCTGATCGACAACGGCTTCCTCGGCTTCGTGCTGCTGGGCAGTGTCTTCCTGGCCGTCACCGGGGCCGAGGCCCTCTATACGGACATGGGCCATTTCGGAAAGTCGCCGATCCGGGCCGGCTGGCTGTGGTTCGTCCTGCCGTGCCTGATGCTGAACTATCTGGGCCAGGGCGCGCTGGTACTAAGCGACCCTGCGGCGCGGTTTAATCCGTTCTGGGAGATGATCCCCCAGTTGATCTACTGGCCGGTGCTGATCCTGGCGACCATGGCCACCGTCATCGCCAGCCAGGCGGTGATCACGGGGGCCTTCTCTCTAACGCAGCAGGCAGTCCAGCTGGGCTTGGTGCCGCGCATCAAGATCATGCAGACCAGCGAGAGCCAGGCTGGCCAGATATTCGTGCCTGCAGTCAATATGTTGATGCTGGTCGGGGTGTTGCTGCTGCTGATGCTGTTCCCGACCTCGTCGCAGCTGGCCGGTGCCTATGGGGTGGCGGTGACGGGGGCCATGCTGGTCGACAGTCTGTTGGCCTGGTTCATCGTCCGGCGGATGTGGAAATGGAGCCTGCCTCTCAGCGTGGTGGCGATCACACCGTTCCTGATCATCGATCTGGCCTTCTTCGGCTCCAACCTGCTGAAGATTCCGGATGGGGCCTGGGCCCCGCTGGCCATGGGCGCCGGCATCGTCCTGGTGATGTGGACCTGGGTGCGCGGGACCCAGATCCTGACCGCCAAAGCCCGGAAGGACAGTCTGCCGCTGGCCGACCTGATCGAGATGCTGCGCGCGCGCCCGCCGCATCGCGCGCCGGGCACGGCCATCTTCCTGACCTCGGACCCCGACATCGCCCCGGTCGCCCTGATGCATAACCTCAAGCATAACAAGGTGCTGCACGAAAAGAACGTCATCCTGACCGTGCGCACGACGGACCGCCCGCGGGTCCGGGAGGCCGACCGGATCGCTCTGGAGCCGATCAGCGATGACTTCAAGAAGCTGACCATCAGCTACGGCTTCATGGAGCAGCCGCATATTCCCAAGGCACTGGGGCTTTGCCGCAAGCAGGGGCTGAAGTTCGACATCATGGCGACCAGCTTCTTCCTCGGCCGTCGCTCGGTCATCCCTTCGGCCCGACAAGGGATGCCGCTTTGGCAGGATCATCTGTATATTTTCCTGATGCGCAACGCCGCCAATCCAACGGACTTCTTCCACATCCCGCCGGGGCGGGTGGTCGAGCTGGGCACGCAGGTGGTGGTTTGACCGACGACCGGGCGGGACGAAGCTCGGTGGCGCGCGGCCGGCGCATGGCCGACAAGGCGCGGGCCGGAACCCGTGCACCGCGTCTGGCGACGGTCGCGCCCGCCGACGACAGCGTCGATATCGGCGTGGAGGCGCGGCTGGCGGCCGGCATCCTGCTGAACGCCGCGCTGGAGGGCCGGGGCGGGCTGGATGCCGCCCTGTCGTTCCGCGAGTTCGCCGGACTGCCGGGGCCCGACCGTGCCTTCGCCCGGGCCGTGGCCATGGCCGCCTTGCGGCGGCTGGGCGAGATCGACCAGATTCTGGACCGCAAGCTGCAGAAGGGGCCGCCGCTGGCGGTGCGGACCATCCTCCGCGTGGCCCTGGCCCAGACCCTGGTGCTCGAGACCCCGGCCTTCGCGGCGGTGTCCACGGCGGTGAAACTGGCCGAGCGCGAGGTCAAGACGCGGCCCTACAAGAATCTGGTCAATGCCGTGCTGCGCGGCATCGAGCGCGAGGGGCCGGGCCTGACCACGGCCGAGAGCAATCTGCCCGAATGGCTGGCCGCCCGCTGGCGCGCCGTCTATGGCGAGGCTGCGCTGGTCGGTCTGGCGCTGGCGGCGCGCGAGGAGCCGGCGACGGACCTCAGCGTCAAACCCGAGGTCGATCCCGCCGCCGTGGCCGAGGCGGTCGAGGGCGAAGTCCTGCCGGGCGGTTCGGTCCGCACCGGGCGACGCGGCGACGTCGCGGCCTGGCCGGGCTTCGACGACGGGACCTGGTGGGTCCAGGATGCGGCGGCCGCCGTGCCGGTCCGGCTGCTGGCCCCGACGGCCGGAGAATCCATCGTTGATTTCTGCGCCGCCCCCGGGGGCAAGACCTTGCAGATCGCCGCCTCGGGCGCCTCGGTCGTGGCGTTGGACCGGTCGGCCCCGCGGCTCAGGCGGCTGACCGTAAATCTGGCGCGCACCGGTCTGTCCGCCGAAGTGGTCGCCACACCCGCCGAGGACTGGGACGACCCGCGGACGTTCGACGCCGTCCTGCTGGACGCGCCCTGCACGGCCACGGGCACCTTCCGGCGCAATCCGGAAGTCCTGCGCGCCACCAAGCCCGCCGACGTGGCCAAACTGGCCGATGTCCAGCATCGGCTGCTGGACGTCGCCGCCGAACGGGTCAAGCCGGGCGGACGGCTGGTCTATTGCGTCTGTTCGCTGGAACGCGAGGAGGGCGAGACCCAGATCATCGCCTTCCTGCGCCGCAACGCCGCGTTCAGGACGGCTCCGGCCGATCCCGCCGCCGTCGGCGCGCCGGCCGAGGCGCTGACCCCCGAGGGCTGGCTGCGCATCCTGCCGTCGATGTGGGCGGAAAAGGGCGGGCTGGACGGATTCTTCATCGCCCGGATGGACCGGATCGGCTGACGCTGGGCGCGTCGAGCAGGACGGCTTCGCAACGTAGAAGCCTCCTTTTGATCAAGACGGTCCGGAAACCGCCGTCAGGCGCGCCAGAATCCCACGATCTTCTTGACCTCGTCCACCACCGGATCGGCGAGGGACGCGGCGCGTTCGGCCCCGTCTTTCAGCACGCGGTCGATCTCGGTCGGATCGGCCATCAGCCGGCGCATCTCGGCGCTGACCGGGGCCATGGAGGCGACGGCGAGGTCGGCCAGGGCCGGTTTGAAGGTACCGAACCCTTGACCGGCAAATTGCGCCAGCACGGCCTCGCGGCTCATGTCCGCCAAGGCGGCATAGATGGTGACCAGGTTCTTCGCCTCGGCGCGACCCTCGAGGCCTTCCAGCGTTTCGGGCAGGGCGTCGGGGTCGGTACGGGCCTTGCGGATCTTGGCTGTGATCGTGTCGGCGTCGTCGGTCAGGTTGATGCGCGACTGGTCCGACGGGTCGGATTTGCTCATCTTGGCCATGCCGTCCCGCAGGGACATGACGCGCGGGGCCGGCCCCTGGGTCAAGGGTTCGGGCAGGGGGAAGAAGCCGGGCGCGTTGAAGTCGGTGTTGAATTTCTGGGCGATGTCCCGCGTCAGCTCCAGATGCTGTTTCTGGTCCTCGCCGGTCGGCACCTCGGTGGCCTTGTAGAGCAGGATGTCGGCCGCCTGGAGCACCGGATAGGTATAGAGGCCGACCGAGGCCCGCTCCTTGTGTTTGCCGGTCTTCTCCTTGAACTGGGTCATCCGGTCCAGCCAGCCGAGGCGGGCGACGCAGTTGAGGATCCAGGCCAGCTCCGAATGGGCGCGCACCGCCGACTGGGGCCAGATGATCGAGCGCGCGGGGTCGAGCCCCGAGGCCAGATAGGCGGCGGCGATCTCGCGCGTCTGGGCGGTCAGCTTGTCGGGGTCCTGCCAGACGGTGATGGCGTGCAGGTCGGCCACGAACAGGAAGCAGGGCGCGCCCGTGTCCTGAAGCTGGGTGAACCGCTTGAGGGCCCCGAGGTAGTTGCCCAGATGCAGGGCACCCGAGGCCTGGATGCCGCTGAGAACGCGACGGGGGCCGGTATGGGCGGGGGCGGCTTCGGGGAGGGCGTCGGTCATCAATCCAGTCCGGTCGGCGGCACGCCCTTGTCCGAGGTGCCGGGTTCACGCTTCAGTGTCGCCTTCAGTTCGGAGACACTGACGGCGCGGAAAAGCACGATGCAGGCGCCGTAGACAAGGGCACCGACGCCGGCAACGACCAGGACCGCGACTTCCTTGGCCAGCAGAAGGCGGGTCAGGGTCCCGTAGCCGATCCCCGCCAGGACCAGAAGCCCGGCCATGACCGCGCTGGCCGCCAGCACACGGAACAGGCGCGACAGGAAGGCGGGCGACGGCCGCCAGACGTTCTCGCGCATCAAGGTGCCCCCCAGCAGGGCGACATTGATCCAAGCCGACAGACTGGTGGCGACCGCCAGACCCAGAACGCCGTCGATACCGATGCGCGACAGGCCGAAGAACAGGGCGGTGCCGACCACCACGGTGAAGACCACAGCCGTGACGGCATAGATCATCGGCCTGCGGGTATCCTCGCGCGCAAAGAAGGGCGGCGTCAGGACCTTGGCCAGGACAAAGGCGGGCACGCCCCAGGCGAACTGGCGCAGCACATCGGCGGTCCGGGCGGCATCCGCGCTGGTGAAGGCTCCCCGCGTGACCGTGGCGTCGATGATGAAGAAGGGAATGACGAACAGGGCCACGGCAGCCGGCAGGGTGAGGGCCATGGCAAGGGTGATGCCATCGTCGAGGGTCCTGTGCCCGCCCTCATGGTCGCCCGAGACAAAGGCACGGGTCAGTCGTGGCACCAGGGCCAGGCCGATGGCCACCCCGATCAGGCCCAGCGGCAGCTGGTACAGCCGGTCGGCGTTGTAGAGGACCGAGCGGGCCCCTTCGTCGGACCCGGCCAGCACCTGGCTGACCACCGAATTGATCTGCATGGCCCCGCCGGCCAGGGCGCCCGGAACGGCCAGGGCGAGCGCCCGCTTCACATTGGGGGTCAAGCTTGGCCAGGACAGGCGAATGGTGACGCCCAGCCGCTGCACGCCCCACCAAAGCAGGCCTGCCTGGATCAGGCCGGACAGGGTCACGGCGGCGGTGACCCACAGCAGAACGTCCCTCTGGCTGGCGGGAACGACATAGGCGGTCAGCAGCGGGGCCAGGGTGCACAGGTTCAGAAACACCGGCACGCCCGCCGAAAGGGCGAACCGACCGCCGGTGTTGAGCACGCCGGACAGCAACGAGGCCACGGTCATACAGGCCAGATAGGGCATGGCGAGCTGGGTCGCGGTGACCGCCGCCTGCATGATCTGCGGCTGGTCGCGATAGGCGGACAGCAGCCACGGCATGATCCACGGCATCAGCACCTGCAACAGGATGCAGAAGCCGGCCACCACGGCCAGCATGAAGGACATGGCCTCGGAGGCGGTGACCGCCGCCGCAGCCTCGCCCTCGCGGGCCCGGACGCCGCCATAGACGGGCACGAAGGCCTGGGCGAAGGCCCCCTCGGCGAACAGGCGACGAAACATGTTGGGCAGCATGAGCGCCGTGGTGAACGCGTCCATCATCGGTCCCTGACCGAAGCGGGCGGCCAAGGCCATGTCGCGGGCGAAGCCGAGGATGCGGCTGCCCAGCGTCAGGGTCGCTTGCACGAGGGTGTTGCGGGCCAGGCTCATGGAACACTCGCGGAGGGCATCGGATCAGCGCCTTAGCGTGGTTCCGACGTGCGCGATACCGGCTCCGGCGCGGACCGGCGGCGACCGACCTCGGACACGTCGCGCAGGCTGGCGCGGACCGGGGCCGACACGCGATGACCGGCGTGCCCGGTGAAGTCCAGCACGGCCTCCAGATCGGCGCGCAGGGCCTCCAGCTTCGGGCCGGGCTTCGGTTTCCGGCCCCTTGCGTCAGTGACATAGAAGCTGTCGACGGCCCGCTCGCCGAAACCCGCGATATGGGCCGAGCGGATCGACAGGCGGTGGATGGCCAAGGCGCGCGCGAGGTCGGCCAGCAGGCCGGGGCGGTCGGCCCCCGACACCTCGACCACGGCGGCGGTCGGGCTCTCCTCCAGATCGATCATGGCGGTGGGCCGCACGTCGAAGGCGGCACGGCGCGGATTGGGCGGCGCGGTCGGGGTGGGGGCGACGGGGACGCCACCCCGGGCCGCCGCCTCCAGCGCCCGGATCAGCCGGGTCAGGCGGCGCGGTTCGGCCTGACCGTAGGGGCCGCCGCCCCCGTCCTGAAGCTCGAACACGTCCAGGGCGGTGCCGTCGCCGGCGGTGGCGACGCGCGCACCGACGACATCGGCTCCGGCGGAGGCGAGGGCGTCGGCCAGATCGACGAACAGGCCGGGCCGGTCGCGGGCCGCGATGGCGACGCGGGTCGCCGCGCGCTCGTCCTGCCCCCCGCCATCGATGGTCACCGCCTCCGCAGCGGCACCGTCCGCGCGGGCCCGGGCGACCAGCTCGGGATAGTCGTCCAGCGGCTCGGCGTGGATCACGTCCTCGCCGCGGAAGACGCCCTCGGTGCGCTGATAAAGGTCGCGGATCAGGCCCCCCTTCCACGCGTTCCAGACCCCCGGGCCGACGGCGCGGATGTCGGCCACGGTCAGGATCAGCAGGGTCCGCAGCCGTTCGGGATCGCCGACCAGTCGGGTGAAGGCCTTCACCGTCGCCGGGTCGGACACGTCGCGCTTCTGGGCATAGTCGGACAGGGCCAGATGGTTGCGGACCAGCCAGACCACGAACGCGGTCCGGCGCGGGTCGAGGCCCAGCCGGTCGCAGGCGCGCCGCGCCGCGATGGCCCCGTCCTCCAGCTGGCCCCGGTCGCCGCCCTTGCCGACGTCGTGCAGCAGCATGGCCAGCATCAGGGCCTCGAAATCGTCGATGCGGTGGACGATCTCCGAGGACGCGGGGTGGTCGGCCTTGAGCTTGCCGCGCCAGATGTCGTTGATGATGCCGATGGCCTGCAGCGTGTGCTCGTCGACCGTATAGGCATGGTACATGTTGAACTGTGTCTGGCCGACGATCCGGCCCCATTCCGGCAGGAACCGGCCCAGCAGTCCGGTCTCGTTCATCAGCGTCAGGACGCGGTAGGGGCGCTGTCCGTGGGCGAGGATATCGAGGAAGGCGCGCGTCGCTTCCGGATCGCGGCGCAGGGTGGGGGTGACCAGCGACAGCGACCGACTGACCGCCGAAAAGGCGTCCGGATGAATGTCCAGATCATGCTCGTCCGCCGTGCGGAACAGCATCAGCAGCTTTTCGGGCGCGGCGGCGAACACTTCGGGGCCCGTGACCGACAGGCGGCCGCCGTCCTCGATGAAGCCTTCGACGCCGAGCTTTCGCTTGCGGCCCGGGATCAGGCGCGACAGGCTGAGGGTCGGTTTCTGCTGGCGGGCCTCCAGCTTGGCCGACATGGCGCGGGTCAGGGCCCCGACATCGCGGGCGACGAGGAAATATCGACGCATGAAGCGTTCGACCGCCGGCTCGTCGCCGCGCCCGCGCCAGCCCATCCGCCGGGCCACCTCGGGCTGGAAGTCGAAGGTCAGTTTTTCTTCGGCGCGGCCTGCAGTCAGATGCAGATGCGCCCGGGTGCGCCACAGGAAGTCGAAGGCTTCCTCGAACGTTCGGCGTTCGCGCGCGGTCAGGAGATCGTCCAGAACCCGGGCACCGAGCGGGCTTTCGGGGGCCAGCGAGCGGGCGATCCAGAACAGGGTGTTGAGGTCGCGCAGGCCGCCCTTGCCGTCCTTGACGTTGGGCTCGACGCGGTAGCGGACAGCACCGGACTTCTGGTGGCGCAGGTCGCGTTCCTCCAGCTTGGCGGCGATGAAGGCGCGGGGATCGGCCTTGACCACCAGGGCGCGGAAGCGGGCGATGAAGTCGGCGGCCAGCTTCTCGTCGCCGGCCAGAGGGCGCGCCTCCAGCAGGGCGGTGCGCACCGTCATGTCGGATTTCGCCAGGGCCAGGCATTCGTCGAGCGAGCGCGCCGACTGGCCGACCTTCACCCCGAGGTCCCACAGGACGTAGAGCATGAACTCGATCACCTGTTCGGTGCGCGGGATCGGCTTCCACGGGCGCAGGAACAGCAGGTCGAGGTCCGAGAAGGGCGCCAGCACGCCGCGGCCGTAGCCGCCGACGGCGATCAGGCTGAGCCGCTCGGCCTCGCTGGGATTGGCGGCGGGATAGAGGGTTTCGGTGGTGAACCGCCACAGTGCCGTCAACAGGTCGTCGGCGGCGGCGGAATAGAGCCGGGCCACGTCCACGCCCTCGCCCCCTGCATCGAGACGGCGGGCGATGCGGCCCCGGGCGACGTCCCAGCTCTCGCCCAGGATCGTCGCGACCGCCTTTCGCACGTCGGGCGCGGACGCGGCGCCTGTCAGCCGGTCGTCCACGGTGTCGGTCACCGGCGACCCAGACCCTTGAGCCGGTACAGGGCCTCAAGCGCCTCGCGCGGCGACAGCTCGTCGGGTTCGATGGCCT
>JBBQTX010000031.1:0-13315 GCA_038234475.1 Caulobacterales bacterium
CCCGGCCGCGAGGACGCCTTCACCGTCGCGGAAACCCTGGGGCGCGCCGGCTTGTCCTGGGCCTGGCGCGTCTCGGGCGCACTGCAACATTATCCGGTCCGCGAGCGCCAACATCGCGGCAGCGGCCTCGACGCCTGGTCCCGCCTCCCGGAGTGGGAGGACGAGGCACCGCGCGGCGAGGCCGGCTCGGCCCCCGTCGATTCCGAATCCGCCCGCATCCGGCTGGAGAAGCTGTTGCAGGCCTCGGGCCTCGACGAGGCCCGCCCGACACAGTCCGACTATGCCGCCGAGGCCGCCTTCGCCGTCACGCCCCGCAATGAGGAGGGCCGCCCGCGCGTGCTGCTGGCCGAGGCGGGCACCGGCACGGGCAAGACGCTGGGCTACCTCGCCCCCGCCAGCCTGTGGGCCGAGCGCAATCAGGGGGCCGCATGGGTCTCGACCTACACCCGCGCCCTGCAGCGCCAGATCGACCGTGAAAGCGCGGCTCTGTGGCCCGACCCGGTCGAGCGCAAGAAGAAGACCGTCGTCCGCAAGGGCCGCGAGAACTACCTGTGTCTGCTGAACCTGCAGGACATGGTGCAGGCCGCCCAGCTCGGGAACGGCGACCTGATCGGCATGGCGCTGGTCAGCCGCTGGGCGTTGCACAGCCGCGACGGCGACATGACCGGTGGTGACTATCCCGGCTGGCTGCCCGGCCTGTTCGCTATGGGGCCGAGCCATCAGGCCAGCGCCGCCAATCTGGTCGACCGGCGCGGCGAATGCGTCCACGCCGCCTGTCCCCATTACCGAACCTGTTTCGTCGAAAAGACCATCCGCGCCAGCCGCCGGGCCGATCTGGTCGTGGCCAACCATGCGCTGGTGATGACCCAGGCCGCCTTCGACGGAGCCCGGTCGGCGCGGGGGCTGAAACAGGACGGCGAGACGGCGGCGCTGAAGCGGATCGTCTTCGACGAGGGCCACCATCTGTTCGATGCCGCCGACAGCGCCTTCTCGGCCTGTCTGTCAGGGCAGGAAGCCGCCGAACTGCGCCGCTGGCTGCGCGGGCCCGAGGGCAGAGGGCGGCGCGGACGGGGTCTGGAACAGCGGCTGGGCGACCTGTGCGCCGACAATGAAGCGGCAACGAAAGCGCTTCAGGACGCCGTCCGCGCCGCTGCCCAATTACCGGGCGAAGGCGTGTCCGGCCGCATCGCCCCTGCCTCGGGTGAGGTCAATCCCGTCGGCCCGATCGAACGCTTTCTGCTGGCCGCGCTGGAACAGCTCCGTGCCCGGACCACCGAGAACGCCTCGGGCAGCGGCTCTGAATTCGGCATGGAATGTTCGCTGCGCCCCGTCACCGAACCGGTGCTGGAAGCCGCCCGCGAAGCCGCCCAGGCTATCGCCGCCGTCGAGGCGCCGCTGCTGGCGCTGTCGCGACATCTGGAGGACGTTCTCGATGACAAGGCGTCGGATCTGGACGGGGCGGCGCGGGCCCGCATCGAGGGGGCCCTGCGCGGCCTCGACCGGCGCGCCCGCATGACCCTGCCCGGCTGGCGCTCCATGCTGGCCGCGCTGGAGGTGTCGTCCGACGAGCCCGATCCGGACTTCCTCGACTGGCTGTCAGCCGAAGCCGCGTTCGGTCGCATCATGGACGTGGCCCTGCGCCGCCACTGGATCGACCCGACCGTGCCGCTCGAGGCCGCGGTCATCATGCCGGCCCATGGCGTGCTGATCACCTCGGCGACCCTGTCCGATCCAAACTCCGATGATCCCTTCGACATGGCCCGGCTGCGCACCGGCTCGGCCCGGCTGATCGAGCCGGCGCGGACGCTGAAGGTCGAAAGCCCGTTCGACTATGCGGCCAACAGCCGGGTCATCGTCGTCAACGACCTGATCAAGGACGACCCGCGCCAGACGGCGGCGGCCATGCGCGAACTGTTCCTCGCGGCGGGCGGCGGCGGTCTGGGCCTGTTCACCGCCATCCGTCGGCTGAAGGCGGTCTATGAGCGGCTCGGCCCCGATCTGGCCAAGGCGGGCCTGCCCCTCTACGCCCAGCATGTTGATCCACTCGAAGTGGGGGCCCTCGTCGATGTCTTCCGGGCCGAACAGGACAGCTGTCTGCTGGGCACCGATGCGGTCAGGGACGGCGTCGACGTCCCGGGCCGGTCCCTGCGTATCCTCGCCTTCGACCGCGTGCCCTGGCCCCGCCCCGACCTGCTGCACAAGGCGCGGCGCGAGCGCTTCGGCGGGACGGGAGCCGGAGGCCGCAATTTCGACGACGCCCTGGCTCGCGCCAAAATGGCCCAGGCCTTCGGACGCCTGATTCGCCGCGCCGACGACAGGGGCGTCTTCGTCATGCTGGACGCCGCCGCCCCGACCCGCCTGTTCGCCAGCCTGCCGCCGGGGACCGAGGTGCAGCGCATGGGACTGGCCGATGCCGTAGAACAGGTGGGCGCGTTCCTGGGTTGAGAGTTTTGGTCAACCAGCCGGCATGCGCGGCAGGCCGAAAACGCCGCCCAGCCTTGTCGCATCGACTCCACTTCACCATATCCGGGCGAGTTGTGGCGGAGCCGGATTTCAGACAAATCCAGACTATTCAGACCCTTTTTTTTCCGGCTCGGAGTCTGAATCCCGGGTCATGCACACTATTCGGACTGCGTTTTTCGCCGGAGCCTCGATGACCGCCGCCCCTCGCCAAAGCCGTCGCGGCCTGATTATCCCCTTTGCCCTGTTCGGCCTGCTGCTGGCCGTCTGGACCGGCTGGTGGTTCTGGCTGTCAAACCAGGTCGAGACCCGGCTGGAAGCCCAGGTCGTGGCCCTGCGCCAGGACGACTGGGACATTCGCTACACCTCGGCCGAGGTGTCGGGCTGGCCGTTCCGTGTGCGGGTGGCCCTGCCGGACGCCGTCATCACCGCGCCTTCGGGCCATGGCGTGATCGCGCCGGAACTGGTGGCCGAAGCCAATGCCTGGAACCCCGACCGCTGGGTGCTGGTCGCGCCCGACGGCCTGACACTCGACCGCGCCGGCAAGGGGCAGGTGGCCATCGCCGGTGACGGGCTGCGGATGAGCGTCAGCCACCTGCGCGCCCGCTTCCCGGACCTCAGGGTCGAACTGATCCGCCCGACCTTCACGCCGCGCGGCGAGGCCGAGCCCTTCCCCATCGCCTCGGCAGAGCGCGTCCTGCTGAACGTCCGACCGCACCTGACCGGGGGCCTCGCCGCCATCGACGAGATCGACGTGGCCTTCCGTCTGGAAGAGGCCCGCGGGCGGGCCGGCGGTCCGGTCGAGGGCGCGACCGGGCAGGGGCGGCTGAGCGCGGACATCGAAGGCACGATCGTCAACGCCAGCCGTTTGACCGGCATGGACCGTGCCGGCGTTTTCGCGGCTTGGACCGCCTCGGGTGGCCGCTTCACCGCCATCAAGGGCCAATTGGCCGCCGGCGAAAGCCGCGCCCGAATCACCAGCGACGTCCTGTCGGCCGGGACCGACGGCCGTTTGGAGGGACAGGTGGCGGTGCGCGCCGAACGGCCGATGGCGGCCATTTCCGGTCTGGCCGGTTCCCGTTCCGGTGCCGTCAACCGGGTGGGGGCGACGGGCGCGGCGGCGGCCACGGCGGTCAGTGGCGACCGCGGCGCCGATCTGGTCATCCAGTTCCGCGACGGCCGCACCTGGTTGGGGCCGTTCGCCCTCGCCCCTGCGCCGAAGCTGTTCTGATGCTGGTCGAGCCACAGGCCGACGCCGCGCGGCTGGCGCTCGACCGCGCCGTCGTTGAGGCCGTGCGGGCCCGCCTCGCCGCCGGTGCCCGCCCGACCCCGGACGCCGACGACATCGCCCTCCGTGAGACGCTTGTCGGCTTGACGCCAGCGGAGTCCAGCGCCGTGCGGTCGGTGTTCGGCCGGATCGACACTGCCTCGGCTTCTCCGCTCGTCGTCTGGGGCTCCGCCGCCCAGACCCTCGCGGCTGACCGCTTCGGCCTGACCGCCCGCGTCGCCGCCGAACCGGAACCGGCGCTCGGCGCCGTCCGCAACGGCGCGCGCGCCCTGATGGACCTGACACCATCGTCCGCTTGGTGGGGCCGGCTGCTGGCCGAGCCGGCCCTGCGGATCGTCGCCGCCCTGCCCGACGACCGCCACGGTGTACCCCGCGCCCTTATGGTCCAGCGGGCCGCGCCCGGCCCGACCGGCGATGATCGCACCTTCTGGGTCACCGACAGCCCTCTGTCCGACGCGCGCATCGTCGCGGACCTCGGCGGCGCCGGGCTGGCCGCCGATCCGCTGATCGCGGCGGGCGGCTTGAAGCTGTTCATGCTGGCGGGCTATGTGCAGGCCGAGGACGGGCGGCTCACATCCGCGCCCGGCACACTCTCCGGCGTCATCGGCGCCGCCCCCCAGTTCTGAAAGCGCTCATGACCGACGCCCCCCACAACGCGCCAGCGCCGCAAGGCCCGGCCCCCAAGCCCGGCATCCTCGACATCGCCCCCTATGTCGGCGGCAAGTCGCGCATTGAGGGCGTGACCGAGCCGATGAAGCTGTCGTCCAACGAGAACGCCCTGGGCGCGGGCGAGAGGGCTCGCGCCGCCTATGAGGCCTCGATCGCCAACATCCACCTGTATCCGGACGGCCGGGCGACCAAGCTGCGCGACGCGGTCGCCGGACATCACGGACTGGAGCCCGACCGGCTGATCTTCGGCAATGGCTCGGACGAGGTCTTCGCCCTGCTGAACCAGACCTATCTGACCCCCGGCGACAATATCGTCAGCGGCGAGTACGGCTTCCTCGCCTATCGCATCAGCGCCCTGGCCAACCAGGCCTCGGTCAGGTCCGCACCCGAGCCCGACTTCAAGGCCACGCCCGAGGCCCTGCTGGCCGAAGTCGATGAGCGGACCCGCATCGTCTATGTCTCCAGTCCCTCCAATCCGACCGGCAGCTACAACACCGTCGAGGAAATCCGCCGCCTGCACGACGGTCTGTCGCCCGAGGTCCTGCTGGTCGTCGATGAGGCCTACGCCGAGTTCGTGGCCGAGCCCGACTGGGAGACCAGCTTCCCGCTCGCCCGCGACGCAACCAACATCGTCGTCACCCGCACCTTCTCTAAGATCCACGGCCTCGGCGGCCTGCGCATCGGCTTTGGCTATGCCCCGCTCAAGGTGGCCGAGGCCGTCGACCGCATCCGCCTGCCGTTCAACGTCTCGGTGCCCGGCATCGAGGCCGCCGTCGCCGCGCTGGGCGACGAAGCCCACCAGCAAGCCTCCCGCCAACTGGTCGAGTCGTGGCGTCCGCGCCTGACCCAGGCCATCAAGGGCTTCGGCTTCGACGTCTTCCCCTCGGCCGGCAATTTCGTGCTGGTCCGCTTCAGGGACCCCGTCCACGCCGCCGCCGCCAACGATCATCTGAACACCCGGGGCATCATCGTCCGCCCCGTCGGCGGCTACGGCCTGCCCGACTGCCTGCGGATCACGGTCGGCACCGAGGATCAGAACCGCGCGGTGATCGACGCACTCAGCGAGTTCGCAGCGGGGTGATCACTGCCGCCTGAACAGCCGGCTCGCCGCCCAGCCTGTGAAGGCGGCCAGCAGCACGACCAGCACGCCGTAGCTCCACGGTCGCCGGTGGGCGAACTCATAGATGTCGCGCTCGATGCCGACCTTTTCGACCGTCAGGGTCAGGTTGGAGACCGACACCGGCTCGCCGTCCTGGAACAGCCAGACCTCGGCGAAATACTGGCCCGTGGGGGCCACGGCGGGCAGTTCGACCTCGGCCCGGAAGAGGCCCCGGTCGACGAACTGCACGCCTTGCGGATCGGTATTGTAGAGTGCCGCCGCCTCGCGCAGCCGGATCACAGCGCGGCGATAGTCGAGATAGTCCTCGCCCAGCCGGCTGACCACGACGTCGCGCACGCCGTAGCGGGTGACGGTGCGGCTTTCCTGGGGGGCGTTGATCCTCAGGTGGTCGACCCCGACGCCCAAGCGCCGCAGCTGGCCGAAATCGGCGATGTCGCCCAGAGGCCGGGTCGAGGCGGTCATGTAAAAGCCGGGTGCCCCCTCGAACAGGACGGGGCGGCTGTTCATCCAGACGCCCATGTTGCGGGTCTTCTTGACCAGACGCACCGGAGCGTCGGGCCCGCGCATGACCACGACCACATCGGCGGGCCGGTCCGTCGGATTGAAGACCGCGCCGTACAGGACGATGGAGGCGCCGCGGAAGCTGGAATCGACCATGACCCTGGCGTCGGTCATGGCGGCGGCGACCCGGACCTCATCGGTCGTCGCCACCGACCGCTCCGGGGCCGGGGCGCTTAGGGCGGGTGGAGGCGGGGGCAGGGCGATCATCGGGCCGTCACTCCGCTATGCCGGGGGCGAAGGCGAACAGGTCGGACGGTCGCACGAACAGGTCCAGCCCCATCTGAATGCCGACCAGAAGCACGATCAACCCCAGCACCGCCCGCATTTCCTCGGCCCGGAACCGGCCCGAAAGCCGGGCTCCGAACTGGGCCCCAACGACCCCGCCGAGCAGCAGGATGCCGGACAGGACGATGTCGACGGTCTGGTTGCGGCCAGCCTGCAGGATGGTGGTCATGGCGGTGACGATGATGATCTGAAACAGGCTGGTTCCCACCACCACGCCCGCCTTCATCCGCAGCACATAAAGCATGGCGGGCACCAGGATGAAGCCGCCGCCGACCCCCATGATCGCCGACAGGACACCGGCGAAACCGCCGAGCACGAAGGGTGGAATGGCGCTGATGTAGAGGCCCGAGCGCGGGAAACGCATCTTCAGCGGCAGGCCGTACAGCCACATCGGCCGACGACGCTCCTTGTGCGGAACGATCTCGCCGCGCACCCGACGCAGGATCTGGCCGAGGCTCTCGTACAGCATCAGCGTGCCGATGGCGCCGAGGAACAGCAGGTAGGAGACGGCCACGGCCATGTCCGCCTGGCCGAGCAGGCGCAGATAGCGGAACAGTTCGACTCCCAGCAGCGCGCCCAGCACCCCGCCGCCCGCCATGACCCCGCCGATGCGATAGTCAACCGCCTTCTGGCTGGTGTAGCTGATCACGCCCGAGGTCGAGGAGGCGACCACGTGGCTGGCCTGGCTGGCCACCGCCACCGACGGGGGAATGCCGAGAAAGATCAGGATCGGGGCCATCAGGAAGCCACCACCGATGCCGAACAGTCCGGACACGAATCCGACCGTCGCGCCCAGCAGAACCAGGAGCGGCCAGTTCACCGAAACCTCGGCGATCGGCAGATAGATATCCAAAGGACGCGCCTTCGGCTGGAACTGAGGCTAGGCGCCGATAAGGCGACGACGGAGGTCTTGGTGTCCTAGACCCACCGGACGGCCCCCGCCACCCGATGCGCCAGAAAAGCTTGGCCTTCCCGCCTCACGCGAGCGGTTCGACCTTGAAACGATCAGCCTCGGCGCGCGCCTGACCCCGGGCGGCGGCGGGTACCGCGACCCGCAGCCGCTCCACGGCTGCCTGGGCGTCGCCGTCGCCGGCGCGCGCCGCGATCAAGTACCATTTGTAGGCCTCCGGAAGGTCAGGGCGGATACCCTGATCCCCGGTCTCATAAAGTTTGGCGACGTTGAACTGGCTATCGACCAGGCCGCTCTCGGCCGCCTTCTTCAGCCAGGTCAGGGCCTCGCTCCGGTTTTGGGCACCGCCAATGCCGTCGAACAGATACATGCCATAGGCGTGCATACCCTTGGCGTCGCCGGCGTCGGCGGCGCGGCGCGCCCAGCCGCGGGCCTCGGCCAGATCGACCGGGAAGCCCTGGGCGCCGTCTTGGTAAAGCCCGGCGAGATGGAGTTGGGCGGGCGAATAGCCGGAGGCGGCGGCCTGTTTGAGCAACCCGGCGCCGGCGGGGTCCTCGGCGTCCAGACGTTCGGTGGCCTGCTGATACAGTTCGGCTCCATGCCCGGCGTCAGCCGGTACCGCGTCGGTCGGGACAGTGGCCAGGGCGGCGGTCGGCCGGGCATTGAGCGACGCCTGGAAGGTCAAGCCCGGAATGTTCAGCCGCGTGCCGGTCAGCTGGCCGGTTGCATAGGCACCCCCCGCCGTCAGCAGGACGGCGATGGCTGAGGCGCCCAAGGCCTTGCGGACCGTGCCGCCGTCTTTCGATGCCTGTTTGTCCAGCCGCTCCTGCAGCCGGGACTTTCCGCCACGCTTGAGACCGAACCCGGTCCGCGCCGGGGCCTCGTCTGCGGCCGGGGAGGCCATGGCTGCCCGGGCCGCGTCGATGGCCTGACGAGTCGAAGAGGTTCGACCTTGCGCGGCGGCGGCTCGCAGGGCGCGGGAGTCGACGAAATCCGTCTCGCCCGCGAAATCGTCGTGGCCGGTGTCGAAGGTGCCGGGTGCCGTGACCTCCAGCGCATCCGAGACATCGGCCCCGCCGAACCCCTGGCCGAACGGCGCGGGTGCCGTCCGCGGCGCTGGCGGCGGGGTGAAGGCCGGGATCTGCGGCCCGGGCCCCATTTCCTCGGCCACCGTATAAGAACCGGGCTGGCTGCCGAAGGGCGTGGCGGCGGGGGTGGGCTCAGCATCGACTCGCGGCCCGCGCATCACGGCGTCAAAGATGGACTCGGCGCTGTGGGTCTCGCCGGCGGACGCGGAGAAGGGCTCCGACCCCGGATCGGGCGGGGCCAGATCGGCGGACCAGGCCTGCTGCTCGGCGTAGATTGGATCGTCGAACACCGACCCGGCGAACGGCGCAATCGCACCGGGCTCGTCCGGCAAAGCCATGTCCGGAAAGGCGGCGGCGCGCCAGTCCGGCTCGGGATCAGCATGGACCAACGGAGTCTCGCGCCGCGGTCCGGCACGACGGTCGATCGTGTCGCGCGCCTCGGCGATCAGGGCGGCGGTGCGTTCTTCCGACATCCGCATCCGCTCGGCCAGTTCGCCCGAAGCGCGGTCATAACCCTGCTCGATCCGGGACGAACTCTCGGCCAAACGCCGCCCGATGTCGTCCAGCGCCTGGTGGGAGCGCCGCTCCGAATGGGCGATCCGCTCGCTCAGACGGTCGGAGATGCGGGTGATCTCGCCGCCCAGCTTCTCCAGTGCCAGGGCGTGACGGTCGTCGGTCGCCGTCAACCGTTGCTCGATCCCCTGGGCGAGACGGCCCATGTCGGTCTCGACCTTGCGGGTCAGGGCCTGACCGAGCGTCTGCAGCCGCGCCGGGGCCTCGGTCTCGATGCTCTGGACCCGGCCGTTCAGGTTCTGGGCGATGCGCAGCACCTCGCGACCCATGGCCTCGACCGCCTTGGCGGAGCGTTCCTCGGAAGCCTTCACCTGATCGCCGGCGGCGAGGACCGCGCGCTCGATGCGGTCCATTCGGCCCTCGGTCTCGGCAGTGTCGAGCCGGCGCATCATCTCGGCGCGGTTGGCCTCCACCGACCGGGACAGGGTTTCGGCCAGCTTCTCGAAACGGGCCGCCTCCCGGGCGCTTTCGGGCTCGACCCGGCCCTCGGTCGCGCGCAGCCGCTGGTCGAGCCCGGCGAACGAGCGTTCCAGTCCGCGCAGGGCCTCCGTCGTGCGCCCCTGGGCCTGATCCAGCCGCGCGCCCACCTGGGCCAGCAGGTCCGCGCCGACACCAGGCCCGGCCGATTTCTCAACCGCGTCCATCCGTTGACGCAGTTCGTTGACGCCCGAGCGCTGCCGCTCCTCGATATCGTACAGGCGACCGGCCAAGGCCCCCATCGTCGTCTCGACCTTGCCGAAGGTCTCGACCGTCTGCGGCCCTGCCTCCTGTTCGAAACGGCGCAAGCGCTTGTGACCCTCGCGGAGTTCCTCGGCGATGTCGTCGATCCGGCGACCGTAGGCCTTGCCTGTATGGTCCTGGCCGTCCAGCCGGCGGACCAGACCGGAGACTGCCTGGTCGACACCCTGGATGGCGACGGTCGAGCGCCGCTCGGCCGCCTCGAGCCGGGCGGCGATGGCGTCTACCGAGGCACCGAGCCGATGCAGGGTGCCGTCGTCCGCGCCATAGGCGTCGTCGACCCGGCGGCTGCGGCCGCGCCGGTCAAAACTTTCGGCGGCATGGGGGCGGCGCGACAGCGGAACGACGCCGTCGTCATCGTCGCCGTCTTCCATGATGATGGTGTTCAGCCACTCCCCGAGCGTCATGCCGGAGCGACGGGCGAGGTCCTTGGCGATCTCGCGCGCCTTGGGCTCGATTCCCTTTACGCTCCACGGCGCGGCTGCGCTCACTGATTCGACTCCCGACCCACCTGTGGACGCTAAACGTCCAGATCAGGGGTGTAAACGCGTGGTTAACCCCAAGATATAGCGGTACCCACATCTTCCTGTGGAAAGCGCCGCTGCCTTACGACTATCTCGGGCCGACGTGGTTAACGGCGGGTGAAGATTAACGTGTCGGCAAGGACTGGGCCCTTGCATGGGCGTCCCCGAGCGGCCACGTCGCGCCGATGGATATGCGCCTCACCCTGCTGCTCACCGCGGCCGCCGTCGCGCTCGCCGCGTTCGCCGGATGGCGGGGAGCGCGCCCGTGGGATCTCCGGAGCGGCGTCCGCATGGTCCCGTGGCGGCTGATCATGCTGCTGGCCGGAGCCGCCGTGTTTGTCCTGATCATCCATCTCGGAGCCTTGCTGGGCGTGCCGCAAAGGGCATTTTGACGCGGGAACCCGGACGGTGCCCGCCCATTTCTGATCGGACCCCCAATCAGGAGACGATCCCATGGGCGACAAAACCCTCACCGCCGCCGAGGCCGAAACCGAGTTCTGGAAACACCTGAAGGACTCGAACACCGGCATGTTGGGCCTCGACCGGCCCGGCTATCACAGCCAGCCAATGACCGCCTTCCGCGACGAGGAAACCGGGACGATCTGGTTCTTCGCCCGCGACGACACTGACCTGGCCCGCGACGCGGCCATGCCCGACCAGTCGGCCATGTTCACCTATGGCTCGAAGGATCAGGAAGTCTGGGCCTGTATCCACGGCTCGCTGTCTATCAGCCAGGATCAGGAGAAGATCGACCGCTACTGGAACCCGATCGTCGCAGCGTGGTATCCGGGCGGCAAGGACGATCCGCATCTTACCCTGCTACGCTTCGACGCTGACGACGGTCGCATCTGGGTGTCGAAACAGGGGCCGGTTCGCTTCATGCTCGAGATCGCCAAGGCCCACGCGACGAAGACGACCCCGGACGTCGGCGGCGTGGCGGACGTGAACCTGCAATAGGTGGACCGTGGCGAGTGAGCGAGAGGTGAGCGGGCGCGTCGGTCGCTCACCCCTTGCTCGTCAGCACTTTTCGATCCCCCGCGAAACACCACGCCAGCACCGCCTTCTGGGCGTGAATGCGGTTCTCGGCCTCGTCCCAGACCAGCGAGCGCGGCCCGTCGATGACGGCGTCGGTGACCTCCTCGCCGCGGTGGGCGGGCAGGCAGTGCAGAAAGACGGCGTCGGCGTTGGCGGCCTCCATCAGGGCCTCGTCGACGCCATAGCCCTCGAATGCCTCCAGCCGCTCTTCATAGTCGCTGTCACCCATCGACACCCAGGTGTCGGTGACGACGACGTCGGCCCCGGCGACCGCCTCGCGGGGATCGCTGGTCAGGAGCACATGATCGCCGCCTCGCGCCAAGTCGTGCAGGTCGGGATGGAACTCGGCCGGGCAGGCGACCTGCAGCCGGAAGCCGAGCTTCGGCGCGGCGTGAATGAAGCTGTGGCAGACGTTATTGCCGTCGCCGACCCAAGCGATCGTCTTGCCCGCGATCGGCCCCCGATGCTCCTCGACGGTCATAAGGTCGGCCAGGATCTGGCACGGATGCGAGCGGTCGGTCAGGCCGTTGACTACGGGCACGGTGGCGACCCGGGCGAAGCGTTCGACGTCTTCATGGTCGTTGGCGCGGATCATGACGGCATCGACCATGCGTGACAGCACGCGGGCGGTGTCCTCGACCGGCTCGCCGCGGCCCAGCTGCATGTCGCCGGCATTGGCGATGATCGAGGCCCCGCCCAGCTGGCGGATGGCGGCGTCGAAGCTGAAGCGGGTGCGGGTCGAATTCTTCTCGAAGATCATCGCCAGCACGCGATCCCTGCCGGGCGCGTCGGCGTCAACCCGGCCCTTGGGCCAGCCGGCGCGCGCCGCCTTGCGGGCATGGGCGTCGTCGAGGATGGCGCGCAGATCCTCGGCGGAAAGCCGGTACAGATCGAGGAAATGTCTGACCATCGCCCGCCTCCTCAGGCCGCCATCTTGCCGCGCGCGACCTCGCAGGTGCGCTCGAACCGCTCGACCGCCTCGCGCGCCTCTTCCAGGGTCAGGTTCAGCGGCGGCAGGATGCGGACGCAATTGTCACCGCCGCCGGCGACAAGAAACCGTTGCGTGTCGCGCGCCCAGCCCATGAATTCGCGGTTGTTCGGATGAAGCTTGACCCCGATCAGCAGGCCCTTGCCGCGCACATCGACGATCACGTCGGGGAAGCGCTCCTTCAGCCCGTGCAGCTGCTGCTTCAGATAGCCGGCGATTTCGTTAACGTGGGCCAGGGTCTCGGGCTTTGAGATCTCGCCGAACGCGGCCTGTCCGACCGCCATCGCCAGCGGATTGCCGCCGAAGGTGGAGCCGTGCACGCCCACGACCATGCCGGAGGCCGCCTCGGTCGTGGCCAGGCAGGCCCCGACCGGGAAGCCGCCGCCCAGGGCCTTGGCGATGGCCATGATGTCGGGGGCCATGTCGCCCCATTCATGGGCCCAGAGCTTGCCGGTCCGGCCCATGCCGCACTGGACCTCGTCGAAGATGATCAGGACGCCGTGTTCGTCGCAGAGCTCACGTAGGCCGCGCAGGCAGACCTCGGGGATGGCGCGGCAACCGCCCTCGCCCTGCACCGGCTCGACGATGACGGCGGCGGTGTTGGGGTTGGCGATGGCCGCCTTGAGGGCTTCGTGATCGCCGAAGGCCAGCTGGTGGAAGCCCTCCATCGGCGGGCCGAAGCCGTTGGTATAGCTGGGGTTGGCGGCGGCGTTGATGGCGCCGTAGGTGCGGCCGTGAAACGAGCCGTCGAAGCCGTAGATGTCTATCCGCTCGGCCTGGCCGTTGGCGAAATGATACCGGCGCGCCGTCTTGATCGCGCACTCGACCGCCTCGGTGCCCGAGTTGGTGAAGAAGACGACGTCGGCGAAGGACTTCTCGCAGAGCGCATCGGCGAGCGCTTCCTGCCCCGGAATCTTGAAGATGTTGGAGACGTGCCAGAGCTTTTCGGCCTGGTCCTTGACCGCCTGGACGAGGATGGGATTGGCGTGGCCGAGGGCGTTGGTCGAGATGCCCATGACGCAGTCGAGGTATTCGGTCCCGTCCGTGCTCCACAGACGCGCGCCCTGACCGCGATC
>JBBQTX010000032.1:0-12912 GCA_038234475.1 Caulobacterales bacterium
GTTCGTGGCCGAGACGCTGATGCCGCTGGTTCACGCGCTGAACGCGGCCTATGAGGCGGCCAGGGCGGACCCGTCGTTCCAGGCCGAGCTCGACGGCTTCCTGACCGACTACGTCGGCCGGCCCAGTCCGCTGTATCTGGCCGAGCGGCTGACCGAGCATTTCTCCAAACAGTATGGAGGGGTCGCCGACATCTGGTTCAAGCGCGACGAGCTGAACCATACCGGCGCGCACAAGATCAACAATTGCATGGGCCAGATCCTGCTGGCCATGCGGATGGGCAAGACGCGGATCATCGCCGAAACGGGAGCCGGCCAGCATGGGGTGGCGACGGCGACGGTGTGCGCCCGCTTCGGCCTGAAATGCATCGTCTATATGGGCGCTACCGACGTCGAGCGGCAGTCGCCCAACGTCTTCCGCATGAAACTGCTGGGGGCCGAGGTGGTGCCGGTGACGGCGGGCCGGGCGACCCTCAAGGACGCCATGAACGAGGCGATGCGCGACTGGGTGACCAATGTCGAGGACACCTATTATCTGATCGGCACGGCGGCGGGGCCGCACCCCTATCCGGCCATGGTGCGCGACTTCCAGTCGGTGATCGGCAAGGAGACGCGGGCGGCCATGCTGGCGCGGCGCGGCAAGCTGCCGGACGCCTGTGTGGCGGCGATCGGCGGCGGGTCGAACGCCATCGGCCTGTTCCATCCCTTCATCGAGGACGCCGGGGTGCGGTTGATCGGGATCGAGGCGGCCGGGCGCGGGCTGGACGGCCCGGATCACGCGGCCAGTCTGCAGGGCGGGCGACCCGGGGTGTTGCACGGCAACCGCACCTATCTGCTGCAGGACGACGACGGCCAGATTCTGGAGGGCCACTCGATCTCGGCCGGGCTCGACTATCCGGGCATCGGCCCCGAGCACGCCTGGCTGAAGGACATCGGCCGGGCCGAGTATCGCGCCGCCACCGACGACGAGGCGCTGGAAGCGTTCCAGCTATGCTCGAAGCTGGAGGGCATCATCCCGGCGCTGGAGCCCAGCCATGCGCTGGCGCGCATCGGCGAGATCGCCGCCGAGGTTGGCAAGGGCGGCGATGTCGTGCTGAACATGTGCGGGCGGGGCGACAAGGACATCTTCGCGGTGGCGAAGCATCTGGGCGTGGAGCTGTAAGACATGAAGATCGCGATGATGGCCGCTGCGGCGGTTCTGCTGGCCGGACCGGCGATGGCGCAGACGGCGCCCGGGGCCTTACAGGTCGAGGTTCCGGAACTGCCGACCGCGACGGCCGACCCGACCTGCGGCGGAAGGACGGTCCTGGCGCAGCAGGCCTTCTGCGTGTCGACGACCCAGGCCGGCATCGGCGCCCTGGTGGACGCCTACAGCGAAGCCTTCTCCCGTCAGGGATGGCAGCCGGGCGGCGGACGCGAGAACCTGGTCGTTTACCTGAAGCTCAAGGCGCTGAACGTCTGCACCGGTTTCCAGATGCTCGCGTTCGCCGACGACGCGCGTGAACCGGCCCCGGCCGCCCCGGCCTATCTGGCCTTCGCGGCCATTCCCGGCGACCTGCCTTGCGCCGCGCCCGCGCCCGCGCAATGACCACCGCCCGTATCGACGCGCGGTTCGCCGCGTTGAAGGCTGAGGGCCGGGCCGGCTTTGTGGCCTATGTCATGGCCGGCGATCCGACGCGCGACCAGGCGCTGGAGATATTGCGCGGCCTGCCGGCGGCCGGGGCCGATATCATCGAACTGGGCTTTCCCTTTTCCGATCCGATGGCCGAGGGGCCGCCGATCCAGCGCGCGGCGCTGCGCGGGCTGAAGGCCGGGCTGACGCTGAAGGGGACGCTGGACCTGGCGCGGGACTTCCGCGCGGGCGTTCCTCCCTCCTTGGGGGAGGGGGACCGCGAAGCGGTGGCGGGGGCCGGCCCCCCTCACCATGCTTCGCATGGTCCCCTCTCCCCTGCGGGGGGAGATCAGACGACGCCGGTGATCCTGATGGGCTATCTCAATCCGATCGAGACCTATGGCTATGCCGCCTTCGCCAGCGACGCGGCGGCGGCGGGCGTGGACGGGGTGATCGTGGTGGACTGTCCGCCGGAAGAGGCCGGGCCGCTGTCGGACGCGCTGGACGCGGCGTCCGTGTCGCTGATCCGGCTGGCGACGCCGACCTCGGACGATGCGCGTCTGAAGATCATCGCCGAACGGACGTCGGGTTTCGTCTATTATGTCTCTGTCGCCGGTGTGACCGGGGTCAAGGAGGCCCAGGCCCTGTCGGTGGCCCCGGCGGTGGAACGGGTGCGCAAGGCCTCGGGCCTGCCGGTCGCGGTCGGCTTCGGGGTCAAGACGCCGGAGCGCGCCGCCGAGATCGCGCGGGTGGCCGATGCGGTGGTGGCCGGCTCGGTGCTGGTCGACGAGGTGGCGGCGGCGCTGGCGGCGAACGAACCCGCGAGCCTGCGCGTTCTGGCGAAGGTGAAGGCGCTCGCGGACGCGGTCCGGGGTGCGCGGGTCGCGGAAACGGTCTAAAGCGCGCCCATGGCTGACAAGACTCCTCCCAAACCCCAGCAAGAGAAACGCGGCGGCTGGTTGAGCCGTTTCGCGCCCGGCGTTCGCAAGATCGTCAGCCGGCGCGACACGCCCGACAATCTGTGGGTCAAGGACCCGGACTCCGGCGAGATGCTCTACCGCCCGGACCTGGAGACCGCGCTGTGGGTCACGCCGTCGGGCCGTCATATGCGCATCAACGCCGAACAGCGGCTGGGCTATACGTTTGATGACGGGACCTTCGAGTCCATCGGCACCCCCGACGTGCCCGAAGACCCGCTGAAATTCTCGGACGGCAAGCCCTACAAGGAGCGGCTGGTTGCGGCGCGCAAGGCGGCGGGCCGCAAGGACACCATGGCCATCGGCTTCGGCGAGCTGGACGGCACGCCCGCTGTGGTGATCGTCCAGGACTTCAGCTTCATGGGCGGATCGCTGGGCATGGCGGCGGGCGAGGCCTTCATCGCCGCCGCCCGCGCCGCCATCGAACGCGGCGTTCCCATGGTCTGTTTCACCGCCGCCGGCGGGGCGCGGATGCAGGAAGGCGCGCTCAGCCTGATGCAGATGGCGCGAACGACCCTGGCCATCCAGGAGCTGAAGGCGGCGCAACTGCCCTTCGTCGTGGTGCTGACCGACCCGACCACGGGCGGCGTCACGGCCAGCTACGCCATGCTGGGCGACGTGCATCTGGCCGAGCCGGGGGCCCTGATCGGCTTTGCCGGCCCCCGGGTGATCGAGGCGACCATCCGCGAGAAACTGCCGCCGGGCTTCCAGCGCGCCGAATACCTTCAGGAAAAGGGCATGGTCGACAAGGTCGTCGCCCGCGAGGACCTGCCGAAGGTGCTGGGCCAGATCCTGTCGATGCTGATGGGCGGACGGCGTCGGGCGGCCTGAGCGCCGTGGATCCCATCTCCGAACGCCTGAGGGCGCGCCATCCGCAACGGATCGATCTGTCGCTGGAGCGGATGCGGGTGCTGTGCGCGGCGCTCGGCGATCCGCAGGACCGGTTGCCGCCCGTGGTCCATGTGGCCGGCACCAACGGCAAGGGCTCGACCGTCGCCTTCATCCGCGCCATCGCCGAGGCGGCGGGCCTGCGCGTCCACGCCTATACCTCGCCGCATCTGGTCCGGTTCAACGAGCGCATCCGGCTGGACGGGACGCTGATCGCGGATGCGGCCCTGCACGCCATCCTCGACCGGATCGAGGCGGCCACCTCTGATTCAGGGGGCGAGGCCACGGTGTTCGAGAGCGCCACTGCAGCGGCCTTCGTGGCCATGAGCGAGACGCCGGCGGACCTGGCCATCGTCGAGGTCGGACTGGGCGGGCTGCTGGACGCCACCAATGTGATCGACCGGCCGCTGCTGAGCGTGATCACGCCGGTGGACATCGACCACGCCGAATTCCTCGGCGACTCGCTGCCCGGCATCGCGGGCGAGAAGGCCGGGATCCTGAAGCCCGGCGCGCGGGGCCTGATCGCGCGACAGGACGAGGTGGCGATGGCGGTGATCGAGGGCGCGGCGCGGGCGGCGCACAGCCCCCTGACCGTCATGGGCGTCGATTTCGATGCCTGGGCCGAGCGCGGTGGCATGGCGTTCCAGGATCAGGAGCGATTTCTGGACCTTCCCGCTCCGGCCCTGACCGGGGCGCACCAGATCGCCAATGCCGGGCTGGCGGTCGCCGTGGCGCTGGAACTGGACCTGCCGGAAGCGGCGATCGCCGCCGGTCTGGCTTCGGTGCGGTGGCCGGCGAGGATGCAGCGGCTGACGACGGGTCCGTTCGGCGAAACGGCCCGGGCCGCAGGCACCGAACTGTGGCTGGACGGCGGGCATAATCCCCACGCGGCCCGCGCCTTGGCGGAAACCCTGACGGAGCGTCAGTCGCGGGCCCCGCGCCCGTCAGCCCTGATCGTCGGCATGCTGGCCAACAAGGACGCCGGGGGCTTCTTCGAGGCTCTCAAAGGGTCAGGCGCGGCGGTGTTCACCGTGCCGTTCGACGGCGCGGCGGCGGAACCCGAGGCGCTGGCCGCCGTGGCCCGGGGGCACGGGCTGGGAGCCCAGGCATCGACCAGCGTCACCCAGGCCCTGGCGCATGCGCTGCGGCTGGGGGCCGGGCGGGTCGTGATCTGCGGATCGCTGTATCTGGCCGGCGAAGTGCTGGGTGCCGCCCGCGAGACATCGCCGGACTGATCCTTGCCTCAGCCGGAGGGCGGCGGGGTCCAGCGTTGGTTGTCGCGCATGAATTCGCGCGTCTGCTGGTCCTGGACGCCCCGGCGCGGCACGTCGCGGCAGACGCGGTTGCGGCGGTTCGAGCCGGTCACCGTCTCCCAGCGGCAGACCCGGACGGTCTCGGCCGCCGGATCGGTCGCTGCGGCGGGTGCCGTGGGGGCAGGCGTACGGGCGATCACCGCCACCTGGCCGCTGGCCGCCATAGGCGATCCGACGAGTCCGGCGGCGAACAGCAGGGCGGTCAGCATGGGCAGGCTCCGGGATCAAATCGACTATCGGGTGTCAGTCAATCACCGAACGCGGTTGTCCGCAAGCTGGGCCGGGTCCGGCCGCCTTCGCAGCAGGATCAGGCTTTGGCGGCGGTCAGACCTATGCCGGCCTCGGCCAGCCATTCGAGGATCTTGCCCTTGGGCATGGCTCCGACCTTCATCGAGGCCATCTGGCCGTCCTTGAACAGCATGAGGGTCGGAATACCCTTCACCCCCAGTTTGGACGGGATCATCGGGCTGTCGTCGATGTTCACCTTGGCGATCACCACCTGGCCGGCCAGTTCATCGGCGATCTGTTCGAGGGCCGGGCCGATCTGTTTGCACGGGCCGCACCATTCGGCCCAGAAATCGACCAGAACGGGGGTCGACGACTTCAGCACGTCGGCGTCGAAACTGTCGTCGGTGACCTTGAGGGTGGCCATGGGATCGTTCTCCGGTGTGGCCGCGGTTCTGAACTGAGCCGGGCGCTTCCGCGCGGATGTGGGGCGCCGCGCCGTGCAAATCAACGCACCGCCGACGCATCCGCCAGGGTCTGGTCCATCAGCGCCTGCGGAACCGGCATCAGCCGCGGTCCGTCCGTCCACACCAGGGCGGCCTCCACCGCATGCTCCGGATAGAGGCTCCTGAGCACCGAGACATAGACGGCCATCTGCAGCACATAGGCCGGGTCCGCGTGCCCGATCCGGTCCGGGGCCGGGCGATTGGTCTTGTAATCGACCACCAGAACCCGCTCGGGCGTGATCACCAGCCGGTCCATGCGGCCGGACACGGGTCCCCCGCCGACGGCTCCGGTGAGGGCGACCTCGGGCCGCGAGCCCGGGCCGAAGACCGGCGCGAACCGGGCGTCCTCGAGGACGGAAAAGGCCGCCAGCCGAATCTCCTCGCGCTGGGTTTCGTCGAGGTCCCGCTCGCGGGACAACATCCGGTGGGCCGCCTCGGCGCGACGCTCAGGCGCGAGGTCGGGCAGCCGCTCCAGCAGCCGGTGGATCAAGTCGCCGCGCCGGAACCGCCCCAAGGGCGCGCCGGGGCCGGCGACGGTCGCCAGCGGGGACGGCGCCGGGAGACGCAGGGTTTCGTCCATCCGCGAGGGCGAGGCGAAGCGGGCGGCGGTGTCGGGGTCCGGCACCGTGCGTGCCCACGCCGGGACCTCGACAGGCCCCGGTGCCGACGGCCGGGTACCGGCCAGGGCGACGGGATCGATACCGAACCGAAGCACGCCGTCGCCGGTGTCGCGCACATTGACCGGATCGTCGTCGGCCAGCCGTTCGAAGGTCCCGGCGACCAGGCTCCACCAGCTTTGCGCTTCGAAACCCTCTTTCGGACTTTTGAGGCCCCGCCCCATGATCACCAGCCGGTCGCGGGCACGGGTCAGGGCGACATAGAGCAGGCGCAGGCTTTCCGCGTCGGTGCGGGCTGCGCGGGCCTCGCGGGCGGCCTTCGAGGCCGGACAGTCGTCCCCCGCCTTGCCGGGGCACATCAGCCAGCCCTCGCCCTCCTCGCCGTCCTCGCCGGCGGCGGGCATCAGGGTCGGGCCCTGCGGCTTGGCCCGCGATGTGGTGTCCGGCAGGATCACGATCGGGGCCTCCAGCCCCTTGGCCCCGTGCACGGTCATGACCCGGACCTCGTTGCGGACCCCGTCCATCTCGCGTTTGACCTCGACGTCGGCGATTTCCAGCAGGGCGAGGCAGGTCTCGAGGTCGATACCGCCGCGGTCCTCGGCGGCCAGGACCTGGGCCAGGGTTTCGTCGATCGCCTCCTCGGCCTCGCGTCCCAGCCGGGCGAGGATACGGGCCCGGCCCGAGACGCCGGTGTCGTCGACCCGGTTCAGCAGGCTGGAAAAGAAGGCGAACGGGTCGCGGTCGCGGGCGTCCAGCGCGGCCTGGACGAAGTCGCGGGCGCGGCGCCATTGCGGCTGTTCGTCGGCGCGGCGGCCCAACTCGTGCCACAGGGACCGACCGGCGCGGGCTTCGGCGTCGGCGAGCGAATACAGGCTGTGCGGATCGCCGAAATCGCCGACGTCGCAGAAGGGGCTGCGCAGGATCTCGGCCAGGCTGAGGTCGTCGTCCGGAAAGAGGGCGAAACGGGCGACGGCGATCAGGTCGTCGAAGACGATGTGGCTGCTCAATTTCAGCCGGTCGGCCCCGGCGACGGGCACGGCCTCGGCCTTGAGGGCGCGGATGATCTCCTCGAACAGGGCGTCGCGGCGGCGCACCAGGATCAGGAAATCGCCCCAGCGCGCCGGGCGCAGCAGGGGTCCGCCCTCCGGTCGGCGGGGATCGTGGACCGCGACCCCGGTCTCGACCTGGCGGCGAATGTCGCGGGCCAGCGCCTGGGCCAGTTGTTTGCGGCCGCTGCGGGCGTCTTCCCTGTCGACGGGGGCGTTCCAGGCTTCGGGGTCCGGCGTGGCCGGGTCGTGGAACAGGGGCCAGAGATCGACCGATCCGTGCTGGTCGACGCGGGCGGGCTGGTGGACCGGGATGTCGCCGCGATCCCCCACAAGGGCGCGGGTCGAGACCGGGCCTTCGAAGGTCGCATCGACGAAGGCCAGCACCTCTTCGGTCGAGCGAAACGAGGTGTCCAGCGGCACTTCCTCGAACGGGCCGCCGGCTCCATGGGCGAGGGTCGCATAGGACTGGGCCTCCTGACGCAGTCGCTCGGGCCGCGCGCCCTGGAAGGAGTAGATCGACTGTTTCTCGTCGCCGACGGCGAAGACGGTGCGGGGAATGCGGGGCGCGTCTCCGGGGCGTCGCGGCGCGCCGGACCCGGAGAAGAACTCCCCTGTCAGGGCCTTGAAGATGGCCCACTGGTCGGGGGCGGTGTCCTGGGCCTCGTCGACGAGGACGTGTTCGATGCCGCCGTCCAGCTTGAACAGGACCCAGGCCGCCGTCGCCCGGGTGGTCAGCAGATCGACGGTCCGGACCACCAGATCGGAGAAGTCCAGCGCGCCCCTGGCCGCCTTGGCCGCCTCGTACAGGGCGGCGTGGGCGTGGGCGAGGGTCAGGGCCTTGACCGTGTCGTCGGCGATCCGGGCCGCGCGCAGGGCGTCGCGGACGGCGAGATATTTGAGCTGAAGATCGGTCAGCCAACCGACGGCGGCCGGCGGCGCCGATCGGGTGCCCAGGGTCGCGCGCGGGTCGCCATCCTTATTGAGGAAGACGTCGGCCATGGCCGCGACGCTCCATCCGGGCGGGGCGGCGGCGCGCATGCCGGCGGCCAGCTTCTGGTCGTTGGTCGAGCCGCCCGCCATGGCCTCGGCGACGCGGTCCCATTCGGCGCCGTCGATCCAGTCGAGGAAGTCGCCCTCGATGGCCTCGGGCGAGGCGTCCGGGTCGGCACCGACGAGGGCGTAGGGGCCGGGTGCCAGTCCGGACGTCCAGCGTTCGACATAGCCCACCAGCTTGCCCCGCTCGCTCTCGATCATGGCCAGCAGGGCGTGGAAGGCCTTCCAGTCGAGCTCGACCGCGAAATGGGCATAGGCGGCGCCGAGTCGCCCGTCGGGATCGGCCAGGGCGGCGCGGGCCAGGTCCTCTCGCGCCGCCTGCGACAGGGCGACGGCCGCCTCGTTCTCCAGCACCTTGAAGGTCGGCGAGACGCCGGCCTCGAGCGGGAAGCGGCGCAGCAGTTTCTCGCAGAAGGCGTGGATGGTCTGGATCTTGAGCCCGCCGGGCGTCTCCAGCGCGCGGGCGAACAGGCGGCGGGCGTCGGACAGGTCGGCGGCGGTCAGGGTCGCCGGGTCGCGGCCGTCCAGCCGGGACAGGTCGATCGACAGGGCGTCGTCGTCCATGACGGCCCAGCGGCCCAGTTTGTCGAACAGCCGGGCCTGCATCTCGGCGGCGGCGGCCTTGGTGTAGGTGACGCAGAGGATTTCGCCCGGCAGCACCTTTTTCAGCAGCAGACGGGCCACGCGGTTGACGAGGGTGGTGGTCTTGCCCGAGCCGGCATTGGCGGTGACGAACACCGACCGGCGCGGATCGGCGGCGGTGATCTGATGGGCGCGGGCCTGTTCGAGCGGGCTGAGGGTCATTCGGGGGCCTCGTCCTCGCCGCCGACCACGTGCCATTCCCAGACCCGCGCCAGATGGTCGTAGTTGCCGCCGAAATTGCCCATGAACTGCGGCGCGGCCCAGGACACATAGGGTCTGGCTTCGTCGTCGAAGGCGGCGACGCCGTCGATCAGGCGGGCCAGCTCGCGTTGGGCCAGTTCGGCGGCGGTCAGCGGCTGGTTGCGCGAGATCTTGCCGACATCGAGCATTTCGCCCGGGGTCTTGCGGCCGGTGATCTTGACGTAGAGCAGTTCGGTCGCCGCCGTGGGCGGGGCACCGGGGACGAAGCCGCCGGCGGCGAGGATGGCGGCGGTCAGGGTCAGCTGGGGCGCGAAGCCCTGGGCCACCTGTTTGGCGCTGGGGGTCGAACCGGTCTTGAAGTCGATGACGGCGGCCCCCTCCGCATCCAGTTCGATCCGGTCGGCGCGCGCCGTGACGGTGAAGGGGGCGAAGGGGGCGGCGAAGGTCATCCGGCCCGACTGTTCGATCAGCAGGGTCGCCCCACGGGCGCGCCGCTCCGCCTCCCACCGCGCCAGCCAGACCGCGCAATTGCGGGCCAGCGGGGTTTCGCGGGCCATGGCGTGGTCCTCGAATCCGGCTTCGTCGAGCGCGTCGCGCAGGAAGGCCTCGATCTGGTCGGCGCAGTCGTCGGGCAGGTCGTCCGGCCAGGTGACGACGACCCGTTCGATGGCGCGGTGCACGGCATTGCCACGGGCCATGGCCTCGGCCGAGGCCCCGGGCCGGTCGAGTTTGCGCAGGCCGAGGATACGCTGGGCATAGACGGCGTAAGGGTCGCGGACCCAGCGTTCGACGCCGGTGACCGGCATCTCGCGCGGGCGACGGCGCACCGGCGGCGTCGGGGCCGGGCGGCGGGCGTAGCGGGGCGGTCCAGGAAGCGGCCGATCCAGCGCCCGCGCGGTGTCCAGCAGCAGGGACGGGCGCTCGAGATGGACCGGCGTCGCGGGCGCATCGGCCCCGCGGGTCAGCATCTCCAGCCGCCACAACCATCGCGACTTGACCGCCGGCTGGCCGCCGCGCCGTTCGCTGTGGACCAGGATGGCCTCGTCGGCGCAGGCGGCCTGGACGAAGTCCTGGGCTGTCTGGCCGAGGCGTCGTTCGGGGGGCGGCAGACCCAGGGCCTTGCGCATCGGGCGCGACAGGAAGGGGTCGGTCGGGGCGGCATTGGGCCAGACGCCCTCTTCCAGCCCGGCCAGGATCATCCGGTCCGCACGCACCAGCCGGGCCTCGATGGCTCCGAGAATGCGCAGGCGGGGCTGGTTGGCGCCGCCGGTCCGCACCGTCTCGTCGGTCAGAAGGCCGTGGACCAGTTCGGCGAAGTCGGCGCGCGACACCGGCCCGAGCGCGGCACCGCCCTCGATCAGGGCGGACAGCACACCGGCGGCGGCCTCGCCGTCCGGGCCGCCCCAGGCATCGGTCCCGGCCAAGGCCTCGATCAGGCCGGTCAGGGCACAGGCGGCCGAATCTGTCGGGGCGTCCGGGACAAAGGGTCCCCGGACGGTGGCGGACAGGGCTTCCAGCCGGTCCAGCAGAGCCCCTGCGGCGGCCAGCCGGCCCACTGTGCGTTCCGACGGCGGCCTGCCGTCGTCGCGGGACCGGCCCGCCATCAGCAGGGCCCTGCGCGCCCGCGCCCAGTCACGATGGCGAGGACCGCGCAGGACATGGCGCTCAAGGGCCGTAGCGGCCACGGCGGCGTCGGTCTCGCCGAGGTCGAGGCGGACCAGAGGGTGTTTCAGCAGGCCGAGCAGGACATGCGGGTCCAGCGGATCGACGACGAACCGGGCCGTCAGATCGACCAGCCGGCCCGCCGCCATGCGCGACAGGGCCTGGCCGGAGGAGACATCGGCGGTGATCCCCCAGCGTTCCAGCCGGGCCGCGACGCGGCGGCCGAGGGCGAGGTCGGGGGTCACGAGGGCGCAGGTCTTGCCGGGGGTCTCCAGCGTCTCGCGCATCATCAGGGCCAGGGCGGCGGCGGCGTCCTCCTCGGCCCGGACGGTGACGACCGAAAGGCCCCGAAGGCCCTCGGCGATCGGATCGACGGACTGGATACGGAAGGCGTCGGCGCGCAGGCCGGCGATCAGCCGGCGCCAGTCGTCGGTGGCCTCCGGCGGGCGGAGGGCCTCGTTGATCAATCGTTGACGGGCGCGACCGCCGGCTGCTTCGGCGGGCGACAGGTCCGGGCGATGCCAGGGGCGGACGTCCTCGCGGGCGGCACGGCCGTCCAGCAGACGCCACAGGGCGTTCTGCGGATGTTGTTCGTTGTCGCCGAGCGTGGCCCAGACAGTCGGATCGAGATCCCGGTCGAGACCGGGCAGGACGACGCAGCCGCGCGGCGCGGCGGCCACGGCGGCCAGCACATCGGCGGCGGCCGGGGCCGTGCCGGTCGAGCCTGCGGCGATGACGGTCTGGCTCGGGGGCCGTTCGGTCCAGGCATTGGCCAACAGCCGCAGCAGTTTCGCGCGCCGCCAGGCGGGATCGACCAGCCCCATGGCCGCCAGCCGCCGGGGCCAGGCCTCGACGGCGAGGCCGAGGAATTCCGCCGACTCCTGCCAGTGCTCGGCCAGATCGCCCTCGACCAGGGTCGCGATGCGACCGAGGTCTTCGATCTCTTCCAGCTGGCAGGAATCGAGGAATCCCCCCAGGGCGTCGGCCATGTCCAGCGCCCGCAAGGGGCCCAGGCCGGGACGGAATTCCTCGACGATCATCCGCGCCATCTCGAAACGCCGGGTCAGGGGCGAGATGGCGGGCGGCAGGTCGAGGCCCAGTTCGCCCGGGGCGAAGGGGGGCTCGTCCTCCTCGAGGTCGCCGAGGGGCCGGACCTGGGGCAGCAGCAAGGCCCGTCCGCCGGCCTGTTTCGACAGGGCCGAGGTAAAGGCACGGGCGGCGCGGCGATTGGGCAGCAGGATGACGGTGTCGGACAGGGCCTCGGGCGGGTGATCGCCCAGCCAGTCGAGCACCCCCGCCGCGAGGTCGTCGAGGAAGGGTCGGTGCGCCTCGATCGCGAACCAGCGGGAGGCACCTTTTTCCCTGTCGTCACCCCGGCGGTGGGTGACGGCTCGAGGGAAGGGCGCGAAAGGATCGAAACGGGCGGTCACGTTGCACCGGCCAGCCGCGCCTCGGCCTCGTCGCGGGCCTCGGGGTCGCCGACGTGCATCCAGTCGCCGTCCAGCACGCATCCGAACAGTCGCCCCTCGGCGGCGGAGCGACGCCAGAAGCCGCTGAGCGAAAACGGTCCGTCGGGTCCGTCGGCGACATAGTCGGGACGGCAGATGTGGACACCCATATAGGCGAAGGGGGCCGAGGGGGCGTCGCCCCGGAAGGTCAGGCGACCGTCGTCGGCGAGGAAGACATCGCCGTCGCCCTCGAAGCCGATCGAGCCCTCGCGGCGCGCCAGCAGCAGGGCGGCGTCCATGATTGACGGATTCCACAACCGGGCGAGTGCGGCCAGGCCGTCGGCGCGGTCGATCCAGACGCTGTCGATATTGGCAACGAAGACCGGTTCAGGTCCCAGCAGGGGCGCGGCCTTCTTCAGCCCGCCGCCGGTTTCCAGCAGCTCGGCGCGCTCGTCCGAGATGGTGATCCCCGGGCCGCGACTCCGGTCGCCCAGATGCCCTTCCAGCCGGTCGGCGAACCAGTGGACATTGACCACGGCGTGCTCGACCCCGGCATCGCCCAACCGGTCCAGCACATGGTCGATCAGGGCCCGGCCACCGACCTCGACCAGGGCCTTGGGCCGGTCGTCGGTGAGGGGCCGCATCCGGGTGCCGAGGCCGGCGGCCAGCACCATGGCTGTGACGGGAGCGGTGGTCGGGGCGGTCATGCGCGGAGGTCCTGC
>JBBQTX010000033.1:0-12743 GCA_038234475.1 Caulobacterales bacterium
TATGAGTCGCGGGTGATGCGTCCGGGCGGTCCGCCGCGCCGGCGACTGCCGATCCAGCCGCAAGGCGTCAGCCCGGAATGACAAAAGGCCCGATCGAAGGATCGGGCCTTTCGCGTTTCAGAGATGGTGCCGCCGGGGGGACTCGAACCCACGACCTCAGCCTTACCAAGGATGCGCTCTACCACTGAGCTACGGCGGCCTGTTCTGAGGAAGCGGCCCTATAGCCAACCGGGGGCGAAGGGGGAAGCCCCCGAACGACTTTATGCCTCGCAGGCGAAGCGTAAGTCGTTCGAATGGCCAGTGGCGCGAAACTGAGCCTTGAAGGCTGGCGGCCCCAAAGAGCGAATTCGCGCGTTTCAGCCGCTTGCGGAAAACTTCGGCAGCAGGTCTGATCAGCGCATGGATGAGTCCGAGACCGCGCCGCCCCGTCCCGACCTGCCGACGAACCTGCCCGACCCCCTCGCGCCGGTGAAAACGCCCGCGACGGTCCGGGCCCAGCGATTGGCCACGGCCCTGCGGGACAATCTGAAGCGTCGCAAGGCGGCGGGCCGGGCGAGGCCGACGGAAAAGCCGAGCAACTGAATGTCATCGTCGGGACCGATGTCGGCCTTTCGCAACCGCACGCGTCCGGGCTAGATAGCCGAACCCCCCTTGCGCCCTGCACGGGGTCGCAAGAGACGACATGGACAGTATTGCCATCACCGGCGGTGCCCGGCTGAACGGAACGATCCCGGTGAGCGGCGCCAAGAATTCCGCGCTCAAACTGATGGCCGCCGCGATCCTGACCGATCAGCCGCTGCGCCTGACCAATATGCCGCGACTGGCGGACACCAAGTTTCTGGGTCGGCTGTTGCGCGAGCTGGGCGTCGAGGTGACCGAGAGCGGGGGCGCCGACGGACAGGAGACGCTGTTCCACGCGCCGCGCATCACCTCGACCTTCGCCCCCTACGATCTGGTGCGGCAGATGCGGGCCTCGTTCAATGTGCTGGGGCCGCTGCTGGCGCGGACCGGGGAGGCCAAGGTCTCCCTGCCGGGGGGATGCACCATCGGGGCACGGCCGGTCGACCTGCATCTACAGGCGCTGACGGCGCTGGGGGCCGAGATCGAGCTGGACGAGGGCTATGTCATCGCCCGCGCCCCCCGGGGGCTGAAGGGGGCGGAGATCGTCTTTCCGTTCGTCTCGGTCGGGGCCACCGAGCACGCCCTGCTGGCCGCCGTGCTGGCCGAGGGCACGACGGTGCTGAAATGCGTCGCGCGCGAGCCCGAGATCGGGGACCTGGCGCGCTGTCTGACCGCCATGGGGGCCAGGGTCGAGGGGATCGATACCGACGAACTGGTCATCACCGGGGTGACGACTTTGGGCGGTGCCGACTGGTCGGTGATTCCCGACCGGATCGAGATGGGCTCCTATGCCTTGGCCGCGGCCATGGCAGGGGGCGAAGTGCGGCTGACCGGGGCGCGGCCAGAACTGATAACCGCCCTGACCGAAAAGATGGTCGAGGCGGGCGTCGAGGTGACGCCGACCCCGGACGGGGTGATCGTCAAACGCGATCCGGCGGTTAGGTTGAAGGCCGTCAATGTCACCACCGAGGTCTATCCGGGCTTCGCCACCGACCTGCAGGCCCAGTTCATGGCCCTGATGTCGACCGCCGACGGCGACCGCGTGATCCAGGAGAACATCTTCGAGAACCGCTTCATGCATGCGCCCGAACTGGCGCGGCTGGGGGCGGACATCACGGTGCAGGCCGGACAGGCGGTGGTCCGGGGCGTGCCGGTGCTGCATGGGGCGCAGGTGATGGCCACCGACCTGCGGGCCTCGGTCAGCCTGGTCATCGCCGGACTGGCGGCGGTCGGGGAGACCACGGTCGGCCGGGTCTATCATCTGGACCGGGGCTTCGAGCGGCTCGAAGAGAAGCTGGGGGCGTGCGGGGCCGACATCCGGCGCATCACGGGCGACAGACATGACCACTGACGCACTGACCGAAGAGGGCATGCCGCCAACAGGGGCGGCGGCCGAGCCGCTGCGGCTGTTGGCGGAGGACGCCGACGATCTGCACATCATGTCGGCGGCGCTGCAGGACGCCATCCTGCGGCCGGTGGATATCGTCTGGGAGCCGTCGGGACGGCGGGTGACGCTGAAGCTGAGCCGGTTCTGCTGGGAGTGTGGCGGGACTCGGGTGATGTCGGCGATGCAGTTCGGTGATGTGGTGGCGGTCAAGAGCCGCCGCCTACCGCGTCTGCCCGAGAGCGCGCTGGAACTGCTGGCCATGGATTTCGAGCCGGCCGAGGCCCCGGGCGGGCGGGTGATCCTGATGTTCGCGGGCGGCGGCGACCTGCGTATCGATGTGGAATGCCTGGACGCGGTGCTGACCGACCTGTCGGAACGGTGGCCGGCCCGGCTGGCCCCGACCCATCCGGCCGAGGAAGCCGACACCCCGTGAGCGATCATCGTCTCAGCGCGGTCGAACTGGACGCCGCCACCTTGCCGGCGGCGACGGCCGAGATCGACCACGAGCGGCGCGTGGCCATCTTCGATCTGATCGAGAAGAACAGTTTCGAACCGGCGGGGGCGGCGGGCGGGCCCTACCGGCTGAAGCTGTCGCTGCAGGACGCCAGGCTGGTGTTCGACGTCGAGGGGCCGAACTTCGTCCGGGCGCACGGCCTGTCGCTGTCGCCGCTGAAGGGGGTGATCCGCGACTATATCCTGATCTGCGACAGCTATTACGATGCGTTGCGGGGGACGTCGCCGGGGCAGATCGAGGCGGTCGACATGGGCCGGCGCGGTCTGCACAACGAAGGGGCCGAACTGCTCAAGGCCCGGCTGGACGGCAAGATCACGGTGGACCACGAGACGGCGCGGCGGCTGTTCACGCTGGTGACGGCCTTATACCGGCGGGGCTAGGGGGAGTGATTAGTGGTCAGTGATTAGCGATTGCCAGCGTCAGGCAGGAGCTTTGGATCAGCAGGCAACGTCGCCAGCCTCATCCAAGCACTAATCACTGACCACTAATCACTCCGCTCCTCGACCCCGCCTCGACTATCCGGAGATTTTCAGGCATAGGCCCGCACCTTAACGACGCGCGCTTTCGCCCGGCGCGCGTTCAGACTCGTATTCACAGGGCGCGAGAGGCCGCATGGCTAAGGAAGAACTGCTCGAGTTTCCCGGCGTCGTCAGCGAACTGCTGCCGAACGCCACGTTCCGCGTGCTGCTCGAGGTGAATGACCACGAGATCATCGCCCACACCGCCGGCAAGATGCGCAAGAACCGCATCCGCGTGCTGGCCGGGGACAAGGTCCTGGTCGAAATGACGCCCTATGACCTGACCAAGGGCCGAATCACCTATCGCTTCAAATAAGGGCGCGCGTATGCCGCGCGCCCAGGCTTCGATTTTTTGATCGAAGCCGTCGGATTTTTACATGCAGCGCGATCCTAACCGAAAACCGGGGTCCACTTTTCGGGATCGCGCTGAATTGGTGCTGGCCTCGTCCAGCCCGCGCCGGATCGAACTGCTGGCGCTGATCGGCATCACGCCGGACCGCATCCTTCCCGCCGACATCGACGAGACCCAGCTGAAGGGCGAGACGCCGTCGCGTCTGGCCGCGCGTCTGGCCGTCGGCAAGGCGGAGGCGGTGGCGGCCCTGGCCCCGGAGGCCGTGGTGCTGGCCGCCGACACCGTCGTGGCCGTGGGCCGGCGGCTGCTGGAAAAGCCCGCCGACGCGACCGAAGCGGCACGGTTCCTGAACCTGCTGTCGGGGCGCAACCACCGGGTCTTCACCGGGGTGGCGGTGGCCGCCGCAGGCCGCACGACCCGGCGGGTGGTGGAGACGCGGGTCAGCTTCAAGGTTCTGTCCGAGGCCGAGATCGCCGCCTATGTCGCCTCGGGCGAATGGCGGGGCAAGGCCGGCGGCTATGGCATCCAGGGCCGGGCCGGGGCCTTTGTCACGCGGCTGGTCGGCAGCTATCCGGCCGTCATGGGTCTGCCGCTGTTGGAGACGGTCAATCTGCTGAACGGCGCCGGCTGGCGGCCATGAGGCCGGTCCGGTGAGCGGGGTCGAGGTCTTTGTGGACGACACGCCCGGCGAAATCCGCGGCGTGATCGCGCGGGACGGCCGGTTCGAACACCTGCTGATCCAGCGCGAGGACGATGTCGCGCAACACCGGCTGGGCGCGCGCTGCATCGGTCGGGTGGTGGACGTTCATCCGGGGCTGAAGGGGGCGTTCGTCGATCTGGGCGCGGGCCAGCCGTTCGGCTTTCTGGCGACGCGCAAGGGCGACGGGGTCGCGGTCGGACAGAAGCTGGAGGTCGCGGTGTCGGCCGAGCCGCGCGAACGCAAGGGGCCGACGCTGCGCCGGATCGGGGCGGGCGAGGGCGAGCCGGGGCTGCTGGCGGACGGACCGGGCGTGATCGAGACGCTGGCGCGGCTGGCCCCCGGGGTCGAGGCCGTCACCGGCGCGGCGGCGATCCAGGCGAGCCGGGAGGCCGAGGAGGAGGCGCTGTGCGCCGGGGCGCTGTTTCCCGACACCGGCCTGGACATGGCCGTCGAGCGCACGCGGGCCCTGATCGCGGTCGATCTGGATCTGGCGGTGGCGGCGGGGGTGACGATCAATGCGGCGTCGCGGGACCGGGCCAACCGGCAGGGGCTGTTTCAGGCGGCGCGGACGATTCGTCTGAAGCGGTGGGGCGGACTGGCGGCGATCGACCTGATCGGCGTGGGCCACGACGGAGAGGCGATCCTGCGCGCGGCGCGGCAGGCGTTCGGAGCCGACCCGGAGATCGCCTATGGCCCGATCAACCGGTTTGGCGTGCTGCAACTGGCCCTGCCATGGCGGCTGACCCCGCTGGAAGAGCTGCTGAACGGCCCCGACGGCCGCCGCAGGCTGGAGCATCGCGTGCAGGACGGGGTGCGTGGACTACGCTTCAATCTGTTGTCCGACACCACCGTCGCCCGGTTCACGCTTCGGTGCGCGCCGGACGAGGCGGCATCGGCGGGGCCATTGGTGGCGCGGCTGGGTCCGCGGGCCTATTTGCAGCCCGATCCGGCCATGGCGCCGGGCGCGTTCGATGTGGTCGGGAGCTGAAATCATGGTGACCTGTCCGACCTGCCGTCGCCAACCGGCCGATCCCGTCTACAAGCCCTTCTGTTCCAAACGCTGCGCCGACGTCGATCTGCAACGCTGGTTCACGGGCGGATACGTGTTGCCGGACAGCGGTGGCGACGTCCCGACGGGCGGGCCCGAGGAAGACTGATCTGACGGCTGGACACCCCCGGACGGCTCGCCTATAGACCCCCCCTCGCGCGAGCGGACGGCTTGCCTGGGTAGCTCAGTTGGTAGAGCAGCGGATTGAAAATCCGCGTGTCGGTGGTTCGAATCCGCCCCCAGGCACCATCGCCCTTCCCGAAGTGGAAGGGCCGGTTCCGCCATCACTAAAATGTCGCTTTTGGCCCGAAGTCACAGGAAGCGGCGCTGTGGCTCCCCCCAAGGGGGAAAAGCGGCATCCCGCACTTGACGCTCTGGTATGCGTTCGCCAAAGGAGCTTGACCGCTTTCTTTTGCGAGCGGTCGGCGGAGGCGGGGAAAACGGTTTCCCCATCCCGTCGGCGCCGCGCCGGACGCCATGGGGCAACCGGACAGGTCAGAAGGCGTTGCGTTAGAACGGGGGCACCGAGCCCTTGCGCTACCGGACGAGAATTTCATCGGGAGGCGGTCGTCGTCTGCGACCGTTTCTTTGGGTTCCACAAGTCAGACTAAACAGCAGGAACTGGCGCACAATGCTCGATCTCAAGAAGACCAACATCCTCCTGGCCATGGCCGGCGCGGCCATCCTGATGGCCGGTACGCCAGTCCTCGCGCAGGCCCCGGCCGATCCGGCCGCCGCCACCGCCACCGCAGCCGCCCCGGTCGCCGCTCCGGTCGCCGTGGCTCCGATCGACTCGGCTGACCCGACCACCGTCGCTGAAGCGGCCGGCGGCGGCCACGGCAGCCTCACCCCGATCACGATGTTCATGATCGCCACACCGGTCGTGAAGATCGTCATGATCGGCCTGCTGCTTGCCTCGATCTTCTCGTGGACCCTGCTGATCATCAAGTTTTTCGAACTCGGCGGGCTGAATCGCAAGACCGACAAATTCCTTGAAAGCTTCCGGGGTGCCCGCACCATCGCCGACATGCGGCGCGTGTCGACGTCGGACGAGTTCGATGGCAATCCGCTGGCCGACATGGCCGCTGCGGCGACCGACGAAATCGAGCTTTCGCGTCAGGCGGGCCTTTCGGTCACCGGCGATCATCGCGACTCGGCCCTGATGCGCGCGCAGATGGCCGTATCTGCGGTCCAGGCCGGCCTCGCCGCCCGTCTTTCGACGGGTCAGCAGTTTCAGGCCTCCACCGGTTCGTCCGCACCGTTCATCGGTCTGTTCGGCACTGTTTACGGGATCATGAACTCGTTCATCGGCATCGCGGAATCCAACACCACCAACCTCGCGGTCGTCGCCCCCGGTATCGCCGAGGCGCTGCTGGCCACGGGTATCGGTCTGTTCGCCGCCATTCCCGCGGTCATCTTCTACAACTACTTCAACACCCGCATCTCGGCCTACGGCAACCGCTCCGACGGGTTCAGCGCCGAACTGCTCAACGGCATCTCCCGTAACCTCGACAAGGGAGCGTAAGTCGGATGGCCGCCAAACTCTCAGGTGGCGGCGGCGGGAAGTATAACGTCGAGCAGAACGCCGCAATCAACGTCACGCCGTTCGTTGATATCATGCTCGTCCTCCTCATCATCTTCATGGTGGCCGCTCCCTTGGCAACCGTGGCGGTGGAGGTGAAACTGCCCACCGCGGTCGCTCAGCCCGCGGCAAGCCCGCCGAAGCCGATCTATATCTCTATCCAGGTTGACGGAGACGTCTTCATCGGGGACGGCAAGTTCGACGTCGGCACGTTGGGAGCGGAACTCACGTCACAGATCGGCGTGCGGGACCCCTCCAAGGAACGGATATTCATCCGGGCAGATCAACAGACCCGATACGGCGACTTCATGCAGGTCATGAATGCACTCCAGGACGCCGGCTTCTACAGCGTCGCCCTGGTCGGCGAAGACAACGCGCCGGTCTAGGGGAGTCACAGATGACAGAAGCACCCGTCGATTATCATCGCAGTCGCTATGACGCCCCTCGCAGGAAGGGTTTCATGGGGGTCTCGACCGGCACCTGGCTGATCGCCTTTTCGGTGGTGATCGTGCTCTTTGCGGTCATGATCTATTTTATTCAGCAGACCAAGTTCGAGCTGAAGATGATGGAGTTCGAGGACGACGCGGTGGACGTGGAACTGATTCCGCCCCCGCCTCCGCCTCCGCCTCCGCCCCCGCCGCCTCCGCCGCCGGACACGCCCCCGCCGCCCAAGCTGCAGGTCCGTGTTCCCGCCGTGGTGACAACGGTCGCGCCGCCTCCGCCGGTTTACATCGAACCGACAAAAGCAGCGGACCGGGTCGAATACAGGGGTCCTCCGGCGATCGTTCCAGGCCCGCCGCCTCCGCCCGCGCCTCCGGCTCCGCCGCGTCCGTCGGTGATCCGGAACCCGAGCTGGTCGCGTCAGCCGGCGGTCGAGTTCCCCGAACGCGCCCAGTCGCGCGGTATCGAACGGGGTCGCGTCAGTCTGAACTGCGCGGTCAATCCGAACGGTTCGATGTCGGACTGCCAGATCACGTCCGAAGAGCCTTCGGGCGCCGGCTTCGGACAGGCCGCGCTGGCCGGTGCCCGTCGGGCGCGGGTTTCCCCCCGCGAAGTCGATGGTGCCGCAGTCGGTGCACGGGTCACGTTCAACATGACCTTCGTGTTGGGCCCCGACTGAACGGCCACTGCGAGACCGATACGAACGCCCCGGAGGTTCCGCCTCCGGGGCGTTTTCGTATGGGTCCTGTCGATTCCGCGCGAGACCTGCTTGCCCACGCCGGGCGCTGCCGCTAGACAACCGCCCTCGCGTTGATCGCGCCGCCTTAGCTCAGTTGGTTAGAGCGCCGGTTTGTGGAACCGGAGGTCCTCAGTTCAAGCCTGAGAGGCGGTACCATCCTTCCCTTTTCGACGGAGCGCGTTGCCGGCATGAGCGACGCCCCCGCGACCTGGGACCCCCTTCGGTACCTCCGGTTCGAAGCCGAGCGCGACCGCGCTGCCCTGGACCTGTTGCTGCGGCTACCCGGGGACCTGAAACCGCGCGAGATCTGGGACCTGGGGTGCGGGGCTGGCCAGCATGCGGCCCTGCTGAAACGTCGGCACCCGCTGGCCCGGGTGCATGGGCTGGATTCCAGCAGCGCCATGCTGGACCAGGCCCGGGCACTGGATGTCGAGGTCGACTGGCGGCATGGCGACATCGCGGGCTGGGCCCCCGACGATCCGGTCGATCTGATCCTCGCCAACGCCTCGCTGCACTGGCTGCCGGATCATGCGGGGCTGCTGCGCCGGCTGGTCGGGGCGCTGACACCCCGCGGCGTGCTGGCGGTACAGATGCCGATGGCCCACGAGACGCGGCACCACGGCCTGATGCGGGAGACGGCGCTGGACGGACCGTGGGTCGGGCGGCTGGCCGGGGTCGAGACGATCGCCGCGCTGCTGGAGCCGGAGGCCTACTATGCGGTTTTGGCGGAAGGGTGCGGCGAGGTCGATGTCTGGGCCACGACTTATCTGCACGCCCTGACCGGGCCCGAGGCGGTGCTGGAGTGGATGAAGGGCACGGCGTTGCGGCCGTATCTGACCGCGCTGGGTGAGGGGGTTATGCGGGAGGCTTTTCTTTCCGAGCTCGGCGGGCGGCTCGACGAGGCTTTTCCGCGGCGACCGGACGGGGTGACCCTGCTGCCGTTTCCGCGGCTGTTTCTGGTGGCTCGTCGGCGGTGATCTGGCGGCGGCGCAGGCCGGTGACGGGGCCGTCCAGCCGGGACAGAACCTCCTTGGCGGCCTGATAGCCGGCGGCCACGCCGAGATCGTAGCCCTTCCAGTCGCGGATATCGAGGCCGTCGGGCATGGGCTGGATCAGCACATCGGTGGCCGCGCGCGAGCTTTCCAGATCGGCGTCGGTGGTCAGGGTCGCCGAGCGCATCAGGATCGAGACGATGGGCGGACCCCGCCGCCACGCCCCCGTCATGATCAACCGCCAGATCGATGGCGGATGCTCGATCAGGGACGCATCGACGCCACGCGCCTCGGACATGTCGACGCCGATGATCGGGCCGCTGTGCATCTGGCGCATGACCTCGGTGGGCAGATTCTTCAGAACCGCGCCGTCGACCAGCACCTGGCCGTCGATGACGATTGGCGGCAACAGGCCCGGAATGGCGATGGAGGCCCGCATGGCCCGCCGCATCAGGCCGCGGCGGTGCACCTCGATCCGCCCGCTGGTCAGGTTGGTGGACACGGCGAAAAAGGGCTTGGACAGATCGGCGAGGTCGATCTCGCCATAGGCCTCCTTGAGCAGGCAATCGACCTTTTTGGCCCGGCTCATCGCCAGCATGGGGAAGGTGATGTCGGACAGCGGGTCGCTCTCGACGAAGGATTTGCGAATCCGGTCCTCCAGCTCCTCCAGCGACCAGCCCATGGCCGGTCCGGCGGCGATCACCGCCCCCATCGAGGACCCACCGACGAAGTCGATCGGCACCCTGGCCTCCTGCAAAGCCCTGAGCACGCCGATGTGGGAATAGGCCCGGGCTCCGCCGCCGGACATGACCACGCCCACGGCCGAGCCGGTCACCACCCTGGCCATGCGGTCGGCGTCGGCCTGGGCGCCCTCGACGGCCTGGAACCAGCGGCCGGGCTGGATGGCGTCGATCCAGACCGAGGTATTGGCCGGCCGCGCCATGCGGGGATCGCGCAGCAGGATCAGGTCGGTGCGGCGCTGGGCGTCCAGCACACCGGCGTGGGGCATGGGCCGGTTCGGCGGGGCCATGAGCCCCGAGCCGACCACGAAGACCCGATCGACCTGGCGCGCGCACAGGGCGGCCCATGCCGGTTCGTCCATCTCGGCGACATAAAGGACGAAGTCGTGGGTGTCCTCGACGCGCGAGAACCACTCGACAGCCGACGACAGGGCCGAATGGTCGATGATCTTGCAGGTGAAATTGTCGGCCTCGATGGCGGCGGCGATGCGCTCGACGAAGGCGCGGATCGGCTGCGGTCGGGCCGAGACGAAGCCGAACACGCTGGGCTCGCCGCCTCCCGAGCGGCGGTCGCGGGCGCGCTGGATCATCAGCCGGGACAGTTCGACCATCAGGTCGGGCTCGGTGCGGGCGGCCTGGAAAAAGTCGGCGCGGGGCAGGGCGAGGACTTCGCAATCCCGGAGCGCGACCACGTCGGCGGTGTGTTCGGTGCCTGCCAACATGGCCATCTCGCCCGCCGGCTCGCCGGGGCGGATGACGCCGACGAACTGGGGCGGCTGGTCGTTGTGCTCGCGCCGGAATACGCCGAGGCGACCGCTGCGCAGCAGATACAAGGTGTCGGCGGGGTCACCTTCGGCGAACAGGGTCTCACCGCCGGTCAGGGCGAACCAGCTGGCGCGCGTGGTCTTGCCGCCGTCGAAGATGCGGTGGAGGGCGTCTTCGAGGCGGTCGGAGCGGTTGGCGGGCATGGCGGGGACTAGGGATTAGGGATTAGGGAGTAGGGATCGATTTGCTAGCGGTTATCGTCGCAGCATCCCTCCCTACTCCCTAATCCCTAATCCCTCGAACCTACCACGCCCCCATCTCCCTGAGGCGTTTGGCCAGATCGTCGGGGACCTCGCCGGCGTCGAGCGACGACAGGTCGGGCGGGGCGTCCTTCGGCTCGAGATAGCGCCAGCCCTGGAAGGGGCGGCGGGCCTGGGGGGCGGTGCGGACGAGATCGGGCGACAGGCGGATATGGCACATGCTCGTCTTGCCCTCGCCGTCGGTCGAGACGTCGAGGATGGGCATGCGGCAGGTGACCGAGCCCTTCATGACCCAGTAGATCGAGCCGCCGTCCTCGAGTTCCGCCGAGCGCTTGGGCGTCATCCGGGTGTGGACGGTCAGCCAGTCCCCCTTGGCGGCGCGGCGCTCCAGGGTCTCGACCTTTGCGACACCGACGCAGAGTTTGATCATGTGGAGGGGCATGGGCTGGCCTACCGCGCCCGCCCCGGATCGTAAACAGGTCGGGGTGCTATCCGCTGGCCGCCTCTAGCCGGCTGCCAGTTCGTTGAGGCAACGTGGAAGGTCGGTTACCATCAGTTCTTCGCTTTCGGCTTGCCCTTCGATGAAGATCATCGCCGTGCCCCTGGCCATCCAATCCACGCCGGGTTCACGTGCTCTCAGTCGATCCAGATAGTGCACTGTCATCAGCCGGCTCGCCGACAAAAGTTGCTGACTGGGAATAGTCCCCTCCGCGAGAACAAGGTCTCCCTCGCTGGCCATGGCCTCGAGCACACGGCTGACCGCGTAGCAACGCAGATCGGCCTCAGCCTGTGGTGTCTCCTGGGCGACAGCCGGGGCCACCGTCCCCAACGAGAGTGCGGCCACCAGGGCGATCATCAGCGTGGTCATGACTGTCCTCCAACCTCCACCTTCGCCGCATCTGGGCAACCTGTCACCATCGCTTCCGCTGCGACCCGCTGCCGCAGACCACACACAGGCAGACACCGACGCAGAGCTTGATCATGTGGAGGGGCATGGCTGGACCCAAGTCGCGGCCTCGATCACGGCCAGCACGGTCCCGTCCGCCACCTGATCGCCGACCGAGACGCCCATCTCGCCGACCACGCCGTCGAACGGCGCGACGAGGGCGTGCTCCATCTTCATGGCTTCCAGCACGACGACGGGCTGGCCCTTGGTGACGGTGTCGCCGGGTTTGGCAGGGGTAGCGACGATCTTGCCCGGCATGGGGGCGCGGAGGGCACCGTCGCAGGTGGGAGAGTGAGCGTCAGCGCCACCGACCGATGGCCAATTGATCTGATGGGCGTTGCCGCGATCAAAGACGACCGCCACGGTCTCACGGTGGAAGAAGGGATATGCCGTGTCATCCACGGTGACGCGGGCTTGGGTATCATGGCGAATGGACCGATGCCGGATTCGCACGTCATGAGACTTCTCCTCGACCACCACGAAAGCGTCGAAGTTCCCCGAGTCGGTGAAGCGTGCCTGAAACAGTTCGCCGTTATCGACAAAAGTTCTCGTCATTCCCGGCTCGCGGTTCAGGCGGAAGCTGAATAGTCCGCCCCTACCCGCTTCCCAAGGGGTCGGCTTGTCCGAGCTCCGCTCTTCCCGCCAGTAATCCCTTGAAATCAGCAACGTCGCACCGGCTGCCTGTACTTCGGTCGTGTTGCTTGAGGCGATAAGTCGTTCCTCTTCCGCGCCGATGAAGCCCGTGTCTACGTCGCCGTCGACGAAGCGCGGATGCTCAAGACACCGAACAAGGAATCCGGCGTTGGTCCGAACCGGCCAGACCTCAACCAAGGAACTGGCGTTAGCCAATGCCTCCGCAGCCTCTTCCCGCGTCTCCGCGTGCACGATCAGTTTGGCGATCATCGGGTCGTAGAACTGGCTGACCTCGCCGCCCTGTTCGAAGCCGGTGTCGATCCTGATCCCTTCTCCCATGGGGAGAAGGTGGGGGGGCGGAGCCCCCTCGGATGAGGGGATACGGTGTGAGACGTCCCCGCTCCGGACGCCCTCACCCGACCGGGCGAGAACGCCGGCTGTGCCGCCGTGCCCGGTCTCCCTCTCCCCTCGGGAGAGGGGAAGAACAAAATGCTCCAGCCGGCCG
>JBBQTX010000034.1:0-12736 GCA_038234475.1 Caulobacterales bacterium
GCGGCATCCATGATTGACGGATTCCACAGCCGCGCGAGTTGATTCAGGGCGTCGTCTCCGGGGGCGCCATTGTCGGTCCAGACGCTGTCGATATTGGCCACGAAGACCGGATCGGGACCCAGAAGGGGCGCGGCCTTCTTCAGCCCGCCACCGGTTTCCAGCAGTTCGGTGCGCTCGTCGGAGATGGTGATCCCGGGCCCGCGCCCCCGGTCGCCCAGATGCCCCTCCAGCCGGTCGGCGAACCAGTGGACATTGACCACGGCGTGCTCGACCCCGGCGTCGCCCAGCCGGTCCAGCACATGGTCGATCAGGGCCCGGCCACCGACCTCGACCAGGGCCTTGGGACGGTCGTCGGTCAGGGGTCGCATGCGGGTGCCGAGGCCGGCGGCCAGCACCATGGCGCTTCGCGGGGCGCGAAGGGGGGCGGTTCTCAGGACGGACATCGGCTTGGGGTTCATCGGCGGCTGTCCTCCGGCATATGGGCGGCGAACCAGGCGCGGACCGGTTCCAGCCCGGGCCGGGTCAGATTGGTCCGCAGATGGCCCCACATGCGCGGCATGAAGGCCCGGTAGCGCGGCTTGCCGTCGCGCACGATCAGCCGGGCGAAAACCCCCAGAATGCGCGCCTCGTTCAGAGCCGCCAGACCGGCGTAGTCCTGCATGAAGGCGTCGCGGTCCAGCCGGGGCCGCAGGCCGAAATAGTGGTCCAGCGCCCGCGCCTCCAGTTCGGGGGCCACGTCGCGCCGCGCGTCCTGCAGCAGCGAATGCAGATCCCAGGACGGGTGGGCGCGGACCGCGTCCTGAAAGTCGATCAGGCCGACCCGCGCCGCGCCGGTCCGACCGGTCAGCCGGATCAGGTTCTCGGCGTGATAGTCGCGGTGGGCCAGGACCGTGGCGCCGGCCTCGCCCCGCGCCACGACCGGGGCCCATGCTGCGTGCCAGCCGGCGATCGCTCCCGCGTCGAACGACAGCGCCGGGTCCAGCCTTGGCATCCATTCGATGAATAGGTCGGCCCCGCCCTGCAGCGCCGTCTCGTCATAGGTCAGCAGGGGCCAGTCGCCGGCCGGTCCGGTCAGGACCTCGGGCGTGGCGGCGTCGTGCAGGGTGGCCAGGGCCTCGACCGCAGCCAGGTAGAGCGGAAGCTCGGGCTCGCCGTCCTCGAACACGCGGGCGAACAGGTCGTCGCCGAAATCCTCCAGCACGGCCAGGCCGGTGCCGGCGTCGATGGCCACGATCTCGGGCGCGGAGAGCCCCAGCGAGCGCAGGTGCCGGGCGATGGCGGCGAAGGCTTCGAGGCGACCGGCGGCGAGGCGGGCGACGGCGTTCCAGCCCTCGGCCTTGCGGCGCCCGGGCGACCAGGCGGGGTCGGCGGGGCGGCTCTCGGCGGACGGCGGCTGGTCCATCAGCATCAGGGTCGAGCCGGACGGCGTGGTCAGTCGCTCGTACCGTCGCGTCGAGGCATCGCCGGGCAGGGGCGCGCGGACGGCGTCGGCCAGACCGGCGCGGGCGAGGAAGTCGAGGCGTTCAAGCTCGCGGTCAGTCATGGATGTCCTTCAGCTTCGCCTCCCATGCCCCTGCGCCGGAAACGGTCGCAACCCGGCCGTCGCCGGATTCGGCCAGCACCACGGTCAGCCGGTCCGGGCCCAGCCAGGCGGCCGGGTCGTCGCCCAGCCGCTCGGGCCATTCGATGACGGCGCAACCCTCGTCCAGCGCCTCGTCCAGCCCGATCTCGACGGCCTCCCCGGGACGGGTCAGGCGATAGAGGTCGAAATGGGCGACGGGCGGATCGCTGGGGTAGAATTGCACCAGGGTGAAGGTGGGCGAGGGCACGTCCTCGTCGGGGCCGGTCAGGGCCCGGATCAGTCCGCGGGCCAGGGTCGACTTGCCCATGCCCAGCGGTCCGTACAGCAGCACGGCCTCGCCGGGGACCAGCCGCGGGGCGATGCGCGCGCCCAGCCGGGTGGTGGCCTCGGCATCGGTCAGCATCATCTCCATCAGGCGAAATCGGCGTCGGGCTGGCTGGGCAGGACCCGTTCGGTGAAGGCTTTCAGCGCATAGGTCGCCCGGGCCGCGTCGGTGTCGAGCCGCGACGCCGGGATCGGCTTGCCGACCTTGAGGAAATACGGCTTGCGGCGCTTGTTCAGAAGTTCGTGGAACAGGGTGACGTCGCGCAATTCCTTCGAGAACCGGTCGAACCAGTGGAACAGCCAGGAATAAGGGCCCGAGACGTGGATCGGCACCACCGGGGCGTCGTATTTGCGCGCCAGCGAGGCGGCGGTCTGGGCCCATTCCGGGTCCAGCACCGAGCCGTCCCTGCCGGCCCGCGCCAGCCGGCCAGCGGGGAACATGACCACGCAGCGTTCGGCCTCGAAGGCGGCGCGGGCGGCCTGGAGCGTGGCGCGGGTCTTGTCGCGGGTCCGCTTCTCGACCACCCACTCGACCGGAATGACGGCCTCGCCCAGCCGCGGCGAGATGCGGACCGCATCGGCATTGGCAAAGAAGATGGCATCGGCCCGGCGTGCGCGGATGGCGTCGAACACGGCGATGCCGTCGGCGATTCCCGTCGGATGGTTGGCCACGACGATGCAGCGACCGGTGGCGGGAATCCGCTCGGGGTTCATCACCGACACCCGCAGGTCCAGCAGGTCGCTCATATAGTCCAGCGCCTCGACCCCCGAGAGCGGCCTGACCGCCTCGGCCATGCGCACGGCCTGACGATAGTCGAGCAGTCGGTAAAGGAAGGGCCGGATCACCGGCCAGAACACCGAACGGGTCAGGCCCGGCGCGCGCTCGGCGATCAGCACGTCGCAGATGTGCGGTTCCGGGCGGGCCGGCGAAAGGGCGTCGGTCTCGGTCATTCGACGGCGGTTGTCGCCGCTCGCGCCGGGCTCCGCAAGCGGGGACTTGGATGGGTGGACGGGGTCCGTCGCCATTGACGCGGCCCGCGCCGGTGCTACGCCTGCGGTCAGTGAAAAAAGCCCGTTGTTCGAGGATGCCCGGATGCGCCACCTGACCCGCCTTCTGACCGGCCTGAGCGCCGCCGCCCTTGTCGGGGCCATTGCCCTGCCGGTTCTGGCCGAAGCGCCGGGCACGCCCGTTGCGGCGAGCCAGGCGGTCGACACCTTCACCTGGCGCGACATGATCGGGCTGAACCGGCTGGGCGACCCTCAGGTTTCGCCGGACGGGCGCTGGGTGGTCTATTCGGTGACCACCACCGACGTCGACGCCAACCGCCGCTCGGGCGCGTTGTTCATGATGGACCTGCGCGACGGAGGCGAAGGCCGCCGGCTGGCGATCAACGAGGGCGGGGCCAATACGGCGCGCTGGGGGTCGGACGGCAAACTGTATTTCCTGTCGGGGCGGTCGGGGACCAGCCAGGTCTGGCGCGCCGGGGCCGACGGGACGGGGCCGGTCCAGGTCACGAGCCTGGCTGTGGACGTCAACGCCTATCGCCTGAGCCCGCAAGCCGACCGGGTGGCGGTGTCGCTGGCGGTGTTCCCGGACTGTGGCGATCTGGCCTGCACCGTCGACCGGACCAAGGCCGTGGCCGACGATCCGGCCACCGGCCAGGTCTATGACCGGATGTTCGTGCGCCACTGGGACACCTGGGCGGACGGGACCCAGAACCATCTGTTCGTCCAGTCGATCGGCCCCGACGGCGCGGCCACCGGCGACCCGGTTCACGTGACCCGGGGTTTCGACGGAGACACCCCCTCCAAACCGTTCGGCGACGAGAGCGAGTTCGCCTTCTCTCCGGACGGTCAGTCGGTCGTCTTTTCAGCGCGTGTGGCGGGTCAGTCGGAGCCGTGGAGCACCAATTTCGACCTGTACCGGACCAACGGCCTGTCCGGAGACGGAGCGTTCGAGAATCTGACCGACGACAACGACGCCTGGGACACCGGTCCGGTGTTCTCGCCGGATGGCCGGACGATGGCCTGGCGGGCCATGGCGCGTCCCGGTTTCGAGGCCGACAAATTCGCCGTCTTCCTGCGCGACATGGACACCGGCCAGACGCGCCAGATCGCCGCCAACTGGGACCGGTCCGCCGACACCCTGCAATGGTCGCGCGACGGCAATACGCTCTATACCACCGCCGGCGACATCGGTCAGACCCGCCTCTTCGCCATCGATACCCGCAACGGTGTGGTCACGCCGGTGACCGGGCCGGGCCATGTCTCGGCCTTCGCCCAGACCCCGTCGGGCTTCGTCTTCGCCCAGGACAGCCTGACCCGGCCCAGCGAACTGTTCGCCAAGTCGCGTCTGGGCCGCGAAATGCCGCGCCGACTGACCAATGTGAACCCGTCGCTGGACGCCGAGACCTTCGGCGAGGTGGAGCAGTTCAGCTTCGCCGGCTGGAACGGCGAGACCGTCTATGCCCACGTCATCAAGCCGGCCGACTATGTCGAGGGCCGCAAATATCCGGTCGCCTTCCTGATCCACGGCGGCCCGCAGGGCTCGTTCGGCAACGGCTGGTCCTTTCGCTGGAACGCCCAGACCTACGCCGGCGCGGGCTATGCGGTGGTGATGATCGATTTCCACGGCTCGACCGGCTACGGCCAGGCCTTCACCGACTCGATCAGCCAGCACTGGGGCGACCGCCCGTTGGAGGACCTGCAGAAGGGCTGGGCCGCGGCGCAGGAACGCTATGCCTTCATCGACGGCGACAACGCCTGCGCGCTCGGGGCCTCCTATGGCGGCTATATGGTCAATTGGATCGCCGGCAACTGGCCGGGCGAGTTCAAATGCCTGGTCAACCACGACGGCGTCTTCGACACCTTCGGCATGGGCTATTCGACCGAGGAGCTGTGGTTCACCGAATGGGAGTTCGGCGGCACCCCCTATGACAATCCGCGCGGCTATCAGGCGTTCAACCCGGCCAACCATGTGCAGAACTGGCGCGATCCGATGCTGGTGATCCAGGGCGATCTGGACTTCCGCATCCCGACCGCCCAGGCCCTGTCGACCTTCACCGCCCTGCAACGGCGCGGCATCGACAGCCGTATGGTGGTCTTCCCCAACGAGAACCACTGGGTGCTGAAACCGGCCAACAGCCGGCAGTGGCATACCGAGGTGTTCGGCTGGCTGGACAAGCATCTGACGCCCGCAGAATAGCCGGAGCGTTGAGGGCAAAAGGGCGCGTCCGATTCCGGGCGCGCCCTTTTCTGTGTTCGCGACGAGCTACCGCGCGGCGGCGTAGGTCGAGACGGCCTCGGTGAAGCGGGCGTGCTCGCGCGCGGTCATGCAGCGCGGCGTGCTCCAGGCCGGATCGGACGACCGGACGGACAGGGCCTCGCGGGCGCTGACGAAGACCGGCGGGGCCCCGTGCTCGCGGGTGAAGGCCCGCCGGGTCGCGGCGTCGGTGCCGCAGATGAGGACGGCCCGGGCACCTGGCCCGGCGGTTCGGACCTGTTCGCCCGCGCTCGCCAGACTGGCCGAGCCAAGCGTTGCGCCGACGACCAGCAGGGCGGCGAGGGACAGGAATTCACGCATTTCAAGAGCCTCCAAAGCGCCTGTATTAATCAGGACCCGGAGCAATAATGCCCGCTTTCGAGAGAATGTAAAGGTTATGCGACGATTTCACGTAGGAAGCTTGACGGATCGGTTCCAGCAAGGGTCCGGCGCTTTCCGCCGCCTCGCGCGTTGTGGGAGGTTGCACGGAGCCCAGCCTTTGCCGAACCTCTTGAAAGACAACCCGAACTGGCTGGTGGTTCGCGACCGGGCGCTGGTGCCCGCCGGCGCGCGGCTGAGGGGCTGGCGCGACTGGATCGCCACCAACGATCCGGTCTTCACCAGCTTCCGCGATCCGGGCCGGGGCGAAAAAATCGCCGCCGGCGTCACCCTGGTCCTGATCGCGGCGATCGTGATCTTTCTGATGTTGTTCGACTGGAACTGGTTGCGGGGGCCGATCGGAAACTGGGCCTCGGCGCGCTATGACCGCGAGATCGAGCTGAACGGTGATCTTGACGTCGACCTGTTCAGCTGGACGCCCTCGGCGGTGATCCGGGATGTGCGGATGGGCGGCCCGGGCTGGGCGCTGGAACGCGACACGCTGAACGTGGCACTGGTCGAGGTTTCGGTGCGGCTCAGGCCCCTGTTCGCCGGCCGCATCGAACTGCCCCGGCTGGTCATCGACCGGCCCGCCGTCGTCCTGATCGCCACGAAGGACGGTCGGAGGTCGTGGGACCTGGACCCCGACAAGCCCGACGACGCCACGGCTCCCCGATTGCCGGTCATCAACCAGATGATCATCCGGGACGGCCGGTTGAGCCTGGACGAGCGAAGGCGCGACATGAAGCTGGAGGCCCGGATCTCGGCGCGTGAGGGGTCCGACGGCCAGGCCGGCTTCAATCTGGATGGCCGAGGGACGATGAACGGCACGCCGCTGACGGTGGAGGTGACGGGCGGCGCCTTCATCAACATCCGGCGTGACCGCCCCTATGACTTCAAGGCCATGCTGGAGGGGGTCGGCTCACGGCTGGTCGCCGACGGGTCGGTCACGCGGCCGTTCGACCTGGGCCATTTCACCGCCACCCTCAGCCTTCAGGGCCGCGACATGGCGGACCTATATCGGCTGACCGGGATCACCACGCCGAACACTCCGCCTTACCGCCTCAGCGGCAAGCTGACCCGCGACGAATCGACCTTCACCTTCCGCGATTTCACCGGACGTGTCGGGTCTTCGGACCTGTCCGGCAATGTGAAGGTGCATAAGGTCGGCGAGCGGCGTCGGGTCGAGGCTGATCTTCGTTCCCGCCTGCTCGACATCGACGATCTGGCCTCGGTGCTGGGCGGCACGCCGACGGTCACGGCCTCCGGCGATACCGTCATGACCTCCGGCGCGGGGGCCAAGCTGCTGCCCGTCGCGCCGCTGAACGTCGAGCGGCTCAGGGTCATGGACGGGACGCTGAGCTATCGGGCGGCGCGCGTGAAGCGCAACGACCTCGACATCCGCAAGGTCGAACTGGGCGCCGAGCTGAAAAGCGGCATCCTGAACCTCGATCCGGTGTCCTTCGACTTCAACCGGGGCTCGCTCAACGGCACGGCGCGGATCAACGCCAACCGCGCCGTGCCCTATTCCAGCGCCGACTTCAGGCTTCGCGGCTATCCGCTGGAATCGATCGTCCCCGCCCGCGACGGCGCGCCGACGGTGACCGGTCGGGCTCTGGGCCGGGCCAGGCTGGAGGGGTCCGGGGCCTCGATCCACGACTTCGCCGCCAACTCCAAGGGCACGATCAGCCTGGTGGTGCCGCAGGGACGAATGCGCTCGTCCTTCGCCGAATTGCTGGGCATCAACGCCAGCGCGGGTCTGGGCAAGCTGTTGTCCGGGGATACCGGCACGTCGGAAATACGCTGCGCGGTCGCCGACTTCACCGTCAGCGGCGGCACGGCCACGGCGCGAACCTTCGTCATCGACACCACGCCGGTACTGGCGCGGGGAACCGGGACTATCGACCTGGGTGCCGAGACCATGAACCTGCGGCTCGACGGCGAAACCAAACAGCCACGCCTCATCCGGCTGTGGTCGCCGATCCTCGTCAACGGACCACTGACGGCCCCCAAGGTCGGCATCGACAAGGCTCCGGTCGTCGGTCAGGCCGGGCTGGGCGTGGTTCTGGGAGCCCTGATCAATCCGCTGGCGGCCCTGCTGCCATTCGTCGACCCGGGCCTGGCCGAGGACGCCAACTGCGGGGCGCTGATCGCGTCGGCACGTTAAGTTGATGCCCGGTTGAGCCCTCGGCCGATTCCGTGCGTATCTTGAGGTCCCGCCGCCATTGACCCGAAGGTTCGCATGACCCGCAGAGGACTGTTCGCTCCCGCCCTCGGCGCGCTGGTCGCCGCCTGTTCGCCGTTGGCCGTGCTCAACGATCTGGGGCCGCGCGACAGCGGTGTGCGGCGGGTGGCGCGCGACATTCCCTATGGCGACGACCCACGCCAGCGGATCGACATCTTCGCCCCGACCGTGCCCGGCGACCGGCCATGGCCCGTGCTGGTGATGTTCTACGGTGGTGGCTGGGACAGCGGCGAGAAGCGCTACTACGCCTGGGCGGCCCAGGCGCTGGCGGCACGCGGATTCGTGGTCGCCCTGCCCGACTACCGGCTGGTGCCCCAGGTCTATTTCCCGGCCTTCATCGAGGACGCAGCCGCCGCGACCGCCCGGGTCGGCCAGATCGCCGGCCAGTACGGCGGCGACCCCGCCAGGCTCGGCGTCGTCGGCCATTCGGCGGGGGCCCATCTGGCGCTGATGATCGCCCTCGACCGGCGCTATATGGCCGCGGCCGGAGCGCCGGGGCTGATCAAGGCGGCGGTCGGCCTGGCCGGTCCCTATGAATTCCTGCCCTTCGACGTGCCGAGCTCCATCAACGCCTTCGGCCGTTATCCCGACGCCACCCTGACCCAGCCCGTGACCTTCGTGCGCGCCGACGCCCCGCCGATCTGGCTGGGCCACGGCACCGCCGACGAGGTGGTGCACGACGAGGACACCCGCATTCTGTGCGAGCGGATGACGGCCGTCGGCGGACGCTGCGAGGCCAAATTCTATCCCGGCCTGAACCACGCCGATCTGATCGCGACCTTCTCGCCCCTGTTCCGCAAGAAGGCCCCGGTGCTGGACGACGCCACAGCCTTCCTCCACCGCGAACTGGGGTAGCCCGGAAGCCGGCCCCACGGCCAAGCCTCGCCATTGTCATGATCATCCGCTAGACGGGGCCATGACAGACACGACATCAGGGCCGCTGACGGCCACGGCGGCATTGGACCGCCTCGAATACCTCTACAGCCAATCGGTCTCCAACCTGCGCGACGCGGTCGGGACCTTTCTCAAGACCGGCGAACGCGCCGACGCCGAGGCGCGGGCGAAAGGCCTGTTCTCCTATCCCGAGCTGCGGGTCAGCTGGTACGGCGAACGGCCGCAAAATCTGGCGACCCGGGCCTTCGCCCGCCTGTCGCGGCCGGGGGTCTATTCGACCACCATCACCCGGCCCGACCTCTACCGTCCCTATCTTATGGAGCAGCTGGGGCTGCTGCAGGCCGACTATGGCGCGACGTTCGAGGTGCGACCGTCCGAGCAGGAAATCCCCTTCCCCTATGTGATGGACGGGTCGGACGTGACGCTGGACCGCAGCCAGACGGCCGCTGTCGCCCGCTGGTTCCCGACCACGGACCTGGCCCATATCGGCGACGAAATCTCCGACGGGATGTTCGACCTGTCCCGGGACTTTCCGCTGGCCCAGTTCGATGGGCTGCGGACCGACTTCTCCCTGGCCCGCCTGCGCCACTACACGGGCACGCCGGTCGAGGCTGTGCAGTCCTACATCCTGTTCACCAACTATAACCGCTATGTCGACGAGTTCGTGCGCTGGGCCTGCGCCCAGCTGCAGGACCCGAACAGCGCCTATGAGACACTGGTCTGCGCCGGCGGGATCGAGATCACGCGCGACACGCCCGATCCCGAGACGGCGGTCATGGACGCGGCCTGGAAGAAGCACCAGATGCCCGCCTATCACCTGACCGCGCCGGGTTCGAGCGGGATCACCCTGGTCAACATCGGGGTCGGGCCGTCGAACGCAAATACCATCTGCGACCAACTGGCGGTGACGCGACAGCACGTCTGGATTATGATCGGCCATAGCGGCGGCCTGCGCCCGTCGCAGACCATCGGCGACTATGTGCTGGCCCACGCCTATCTGCGCGACGACCATGTTCTGGACGCGGTGCTGCCGCCCGACATCCCCATCCCCTCGATCGCCGAGGTCCAGCGGGCGCTTTACGACGCCGCCAAGCTCGTCTCCGGCGCGCCGGGCGAAGAGGTCAAGCGGCGGCTCCGCACCGGCACGGTGGTGACCACCGACGACCGGAATTGGGAGCTGCGCTATTCGAAATCGGCGCTACGCTTCAACCAGAGCCGGGCCGTGGCGATCGACATGGAATCCGCGACCATAGCGGCGCAGGGCTATCGCTTCCGCGTGCCCTACGGGACGCTGCTGTGCGTCTCGGACAAGCCCCTGCATGGCGAGATCAAACTGCCGGGTCAGGCCAACCGCTTCTACGAGGGCTCGATCTCGGAGCATCTGCAGATCGGCATCCACGCCATCGACCTGTTGCGCGCCGAGGGCAACAGCCTGCATTCGCGCAAGCTGCGCGCCTTCGACGAGCCGCCGTTCAGATAGGTTCGCCTATCGCGCTTCGCGCTACTTGAGGCGCGAGAGCTATTTCTTCAGCCGTTTCGCATTGGCGACGGCGGTCTCATGGATCGGGCGCAGGGCGTCGGCCTGACCCTTGAGCAGGGCGGTGTTGAGGGTCAGCATCTGGCCGGCCGCGCGGCTCCACCAGCCGACGGCATAGCTGTACTGGGCCTGCAGGGCGGCGGCCGGGGTGGCGGCGGAGGTGATGGCGGTCACGGCGCGCGACGCCAGTCCGGCTTCGGTCATCACGCCGGAGCCCACCCGGTCGCCGATATCGCCGAAGGTCTTCGCCATGGCCGAAGCCGAGGCGGACAGGGCCTCGACCTTTTCGGTGCTCATCAGCGACAATTCCATCAGGTCGAGCTTGCGGGGATCGGCCATGCCGGCGGCCATGATCTCCAGCCGGGCGTTGATCACGTCGCCGGAGGCCTGCAACATCTCGCCGCCCGACAGGGCGTTACTGGCCGCACGCGCGCCGTCGCGGGTCAGGCGGCGACCGGTCTTGATGGCTTTGTCGAACTGGGTCATGCGGCATGCCTTGGGCCGCAATCACGTCGCGGGCAAGACCTCGGCTGTGAAGTCGGCCACATCCTTCAACAGGGCGACGACCGCCGCGTCGATGATGGTCTGGCCCTTTTCGGGGCTGGCCTGGGCCGGATCGGAGCCGATGCGGCCGTCCGGGAAGCGGGCGCGATAGTCGAGGGCGTCGCGGATCGGTCCGCTGGGGGCGATCCGCGGGCTATAGGCCGCCGTCTTGATCCGGTCCGGGTATGCCGCCTGGGTCACGGCGATCTCGGAGGGGGTGGCGTGCATGCCGTGGCCGGTCGGGAAGATGCGGTTGCACAGGCTGTTGACCCCCGGCAGGTCCCACCAGTTCTTCAGCTTGAGCACGAAGGGCGGCTGCTCCTCGGCAAAGCTCCATTCGGCATAAATCTCGGCGAAGGTCGCCTCGATGGTGGCGACATTGCCGCCGTGGCCGTTGAGGAAATAGATCCGCTCGAAGCCGTGGCGGCTCAGCGACGAGACCCAGTCGCTGATCGCCGCCATGAAGGTCGAGGGCCGCAGGGAGATGGTGCCGGCGAAGGCCAGATGATGCTGGGCCATGCCGATGTTGAAGGTCGGGGCCACCACCAGGCGGTCGTCGCCCTTCTCGGCGGCGTGGGCGATGATCTCGGGGCACATCCAGTCGGTGCCCAGCAGTCCGGTCGGGCCGTGCTGTTCGTTCGAGCCGATCGGGACGACGACGGTCCTGGTGGTCTTCAGCCGCGCGTCGATCTCGGGCCAGGACGACATATGGATCAGCATGGTGGGACTCCGGAGGCGCGACAAAGGGCCGAATACGCCGATTGACGCTGGTTCGCCAACGTTCCACTGGCGTGATCATGATCAAACCCGTCGCGGTGAAACGTAAGGCCGGGCCGAAACGCCCCGCCGTCATGACCGGGGCCATGGTCCCCGTGCTGGGCTGGCCGCCGGACGAGGACAGGGTCGAGGCCGTTTTCGACCGGCTGGCGGCGGTGATGCCCGAGCCGAAGACCGAGCTGAGCTTCTCCAGCCCCTATACGCTGGTGGTCGCCGTCGCCCTGTCGGCCCAGGCCACGGACGTCTCGGTCAACAAGGCCACCGACCGGCTGTTCGCCGTCGCCGACACTCCGGCGAAGATGCTGGAACTGGGGGAGGCGGGGCTGATCCCCTTCATCGCCTCGATCGGCCTGTTCCGGGGCAAGGCGAGGAACGTCATCGCCCTGAGCCGGATCGTGCTGGAGCAGCATGGCGGCGAGGTGCCGCTGAACCGCGCCGACCTGCAGGCCCTGCCCGGCGTGGGGCGCAAGACCGCCAGCGTGGTGCTGAACGAACTGGGCATCGAGGCGGCCATCGCGGTGGACACCCATGTGTTCCGGGTCTCGCACCGGCTCGGCCTGGCCAATGCCGCGACGCCCGACAAGGTCGAGGCCCAGCTGTTCCGCGTCGTGCCCGAGCACTGGCTGCCGAAGGCGCATCACTGGCTGATCCTGCACGGGCGCTACACCTGCACGGCGAGGAAGCCGAACTGCGGGGGATGCGTGATCTCGGAGCTGTGCCCGTCGCGGGCGGGACTGATGGCGTTGGGGGAGGCGGGGTGAAAGTGATCGGTGGTGCCTGATTGGTGGCCGGGGCGTTGGGCGCGCCGTCTCCAGAGGGGGTCCGCGGCGGCGGCCTCATCAACCACCAATCACCAACCACCCATCACTCAGAGCCGCGTCCTGACCGCCTCCGCGAACCGGTTTCCGCCCTCCGGCGCGGAGGCCAGATAGAAGTCCGGTTCGATCAGCTCGGCCTCCATCAGCAGCCAGCCGCCGTCGGCGTCGCGGGCCATGTCGATGCGGGCGTAGAGCAGGTCCTCGCCGATGGCGGCCAGCGTCTTTTCCGCCAGCGCCAGAGCCCCGGCGGGCGGTTCCGGCAGAGCGACATAGCCGCCGCCGTATTGCACCTGCACCCGAAACTCGCCAGGGACCGGCCGCTTGTTGACGACGTGGCTGAGCCGGCCGCCGAAGAAAAGCAGCGAGGTTTCGCCCT
>JBBQTX010000035.1:0-12571 GCA_038234475.1 Caulobacterales bacterium
AGACCTGAGGGCGTGCGTCAGGCCAGCTTCAGGTCCATCGCGCCGCCGACCCATTCGATCCGCGAGCGGTGCCGGGCCTCCGCCGACGCTTCGGCATTGCCCAAGGCGGTCTCGGCCTCGGCCAGCACGAAATAACTGTAGGGGTCGTTCGGCCAGTCCTCGATCAGCTCCAGCACCTTGGCCCGCGCGGCGGCGGCTTCGCCGTTCAACAGGAGGGCGGCAGCGAGGCTACGCCGGGTCGGGTACCAGATGATCGGCGGATCGCCGCCCTCTTCGCCCTGACCCTGGATCGCGGCGGCGCGGGTGAACGCGGTCACCGCAGCGGCGGTGTCTCCCTCGAGCATGGCCGCCCGGCCTTCGAGAATGCGCTGGGACAGTTCGGTGAACTCCCGGCGTTCCTTCGCCATTGGACCGGAGGCAAAGGCCGGTGCCGCACGAACCGTCGCGATCGCTACGGCTTCGGCCCGAACGGCCGCGCCATCACCGGCGCGCGCTGCCGCCTCACCCCGGGCATAGTGCCAGCTGACGCGAAGCATGGGGTGGGTCGCCGCTGGCTCCTTCAGCGCGGCGATCTGAGCCGGCGAGCCGAATCGCCCGTAGAGGGCATAGGCATTGTTGGCGACCAGCTGGTGCCAGACATTGGCGACCGGAATGTCCGGATAGGTCGCCAGATACCAGTCGGCAAGCTTAAGCCCCTCCTCCCCGCCACCGGCCATCAGGGCACCGCCCATGCCGAAATGGAGGTTGTGGCCGTGCAGGGGCATGCCGGGCACGCCGCCCGGCGGGCGCGCCAGACCGTCGTAACGCCGATCCAGCGCCACGGCGTTGACGTTGGACATCATGGCGTCCCGATAGCGCCCGACACGATAGAAGGTGTGCGACGGCATATGCACCAGATGGCTGGCACCCGGGGCCAGCAGGGCCAGACGCTCGCCATAGGGGATGGCCTTTTGCGGATCGTCGGACCATTCGGTCAGATGGATATAGAGGTGGATCGCGGCCGGGTCGTCGGGTGCGGCGGCCAGCGCCTGTTCCAAAATCGCCATGGCGCGTGTGACGCCCGGATCCTTGGCCTTGCCCTCGTCGTCCCACCATTCGTCGGTCTTCAGCATCCAGGCGTCGGCGGTGATGGCGGCGACGGTGACATCTGTCGGTTTGGTCCGGGCGATCCGGTCCATGGCCGTGGCGAACCGCCGGTCACGGGTGCCCTTCAGTCCCGAGTAGCGCTGAACGAGCGCGTCGATCATCTGCCGCTGCATCGGCGTCGCGCGGCGGGCCAGTCGACGGGAATCCCGCGCCGCCCTGAGCGCGGTCGACTGGCTCCCGGCATCGTTGCCGCCGCCGTTCAAATTGGGTCCAAGCGCCCAAGCCTCGCCCCAGGCGCACATTCCGCAGGTCGGATCGAGCAGACGCGCCTTGCGGAAGGCGCGCACCGATTCCTTGTGCTCGAAGGCCCAGCGCAGCCGGACGCCATGATTGAACCAGGCCTGGGCCTCGGGATTGGCGGTGTCGATGACGAAGCCGCCGGTGCCGAACCCCTCGACCATGACCATGTCGGCGACCGGCGTCCCCGAATTGGCCGAAACGGCGGGACCGCAAACCTGCGGTCGTTCGATCAGATCGCGTGCGGCCCGGTCGACCGTCGCGTCAGCCACAGCGATCGGGGCGAGGAAAACCGTACCGGCCGCGACGCCGGCCATCAGGATGGTGCGCACTGATCGTGTCTCCCCGTGTTCATCGCCACCTTGTCCCGAAAGGCGGCGCGCGCCAAGGGGCCGTCATCCGCAGCGGACCTGTTCGACGATACCGGTCTGCTCGTTGAAAAAGATGTTCAGGCGGTGGGGCGAATAGTCCTGTGTCACCGGGCAGGTGGTGCAGGTCACGCGGCGGTTCACCACGTCCACCGGGACGGGGATTTCGGTCTTCGACCGGCCGACCAGCCACTGGAGTCCCCCTGCGCGACAGACATCTGTGGTGTCGCCTTGCGGATTGCGGGTTCCGACCGGCTGGCTCATCTGGGCACGCTCGACCGTGAGCGGTGCCGAGGCGTCGGAGGCCGGGGTCGAGCAGGCGGCGAGCGCCACAAAGGCGATCAGGCCGCCTTTTCCCAGCGTCCCTCGGGCGATTGCTTCCAGTAGGCGAGATTGGCCCCGCCGTCCTTCAACGCCTTCCACCGGACCCGCGCCCCGGTCAGGGACGGCTCGTCCCGACCATCGAAGAGAATGAAGCATCGGTCGTAGCCCTCCGTGTCGCCAAGCTCTGCGCTGTCGACGATGAATAGCGCCTGAGCGCCGGTCGGGTTCTCCATTGAGTCCGTCAGCAGGATCGGCTGCCGCGCCGCCTCCGGTTCGGACGCCCGCCCGTGGGCGAGGAAACTGTCGTCGCGATAGGTCCACAGACATTCGTCGAGGTCATCGAGCAGACGCGGGTCTGCGGCGCGGACGACAGCCCGCCACCCCCGCTCGCGGGTCTTCTCCAGCAGGCCCGGCAGGACCTGGTCCAGAGAGGATCGCTCGAGGTGGTAGAACCAGATTTCTGGCCCTGCGTCAGACAAGTGGCCCGTCCCTCCGCGATCAGCCTTCGTAGGAATCCTGAACCATCCGGTCCAGCGTCCGGACGCCCCAGCCCACGGCACCGTCGGGCACGGTGGGGCTGCGGCTGTCCTTGACCCAGGCGGTGGGGGCAATGTCGATGTGCGCCCAGGGCGTACCGTTGGTGAAGCGCTGCAGGAACAGGGCGGCAGTGATCGAGCCGCCGGCGCGACCATTGCCGGTGTTCTTCACATCGGCGATCGGCGTGTCGATGTGGCGCTCGTAGAAGCTCGGGATCGGCATCCGCCAAGCGTTCTCGCCAACCTTGGGTCCGGCGGCGAGGAAGTTGTTCGCCAGTTCGTCGGAGTTCGAGAACACCCCCGCGTACTCCAGACCCAGAGCCACGATCATGGCTCCGGTCAGGGTCGCGAGGTCCAGCATGAATTTCGGCTTGAACCGCTCCTGGGTGTACCAGAGGCAGTCGGCCAGCACGAGCCGGCCCTCGGCGTCGGTGTTCAGCACCTCGACCGACTGGCCGGACAGGGACATGACCACATCGCCCGGGCGCTGGGCGGCCCCGTCGGGCATGTTCTCGACCAGACCGAGGACACCGACCGCGTTGACCCTGGCCTTGCGGCCCGCCAGCGCGTGCATCAGGCCGGCCACCGCAGCGGCACCGCCCATGTCCCACTTCATGTCTTCCATGCCGTCGGCCGGCTTGATGGAGATGCCGCCGGTGTCGAAGCAGACGCCCTTGCCGACGAAGGCGATGGGCTGGTCGCCCTTCTTGCCGCCGTTCCACTTCATGATCGCGACCTGGCTGTCCCGGACGCTGCCCATGCCGACGGCCAGCAGGGTCCGGAAGCCGAGCTTCTCCAGTTCCTTTTCGCCGAGAATTTCGACTTCAAGGCCGAGCTTTTCCAGAGCCTTGACGCGTTTGGCGAACTCTTCGGGATAGAGGATGTTGGCGGGCTCGGCGACCAGATCGCGCGAAAACTCCACGGCGTCGGCGACCGGCGACAGCTTGTCGTAGGCCGCCTGGGCCGCCTTGGGATCGGCGGCGACGACGCGGATCGTCTCGATCGACGGCGTCTTCTCGGGCTTCAACGTGGTGCGGTATTTCAGGAAGCGGTAGCTGGCCAGACGCGCGGCGAAGGCGGCCCGGGCCGCCTGTCCCGCGGACAGATGCTGGCCGTCGATGGTCAGCGACTTCGCTCCAGACAGTTTGACGGCGTGATAGGCGGCACCGGCGGCGGCCTCCAGCGCCAGATCGTCGAACGCGTCGGCGGCACCCGCGCCGGTCAGCACGACCACGCCCGCGTCGACCCCGGCCGGGGCGGCCACGATCAGGGTGTTGTTCGACCCGCCGGTGAAGCGGCTGGAGGTCATCGCCTTGGTCAGGGCACCGGAAGCCGCGATGTCCAGTTGGCTGCCGAACCCGCTGAAGGCGCGCCCCTCGTGAACCAGAACGGCCAGAACGTCGGAGGCACCTGCGGACGAGACGAATACGATCTTCATTTACGGCTCCCGCCGGACGGTTAAGCCCCGGCTTTGTGGACATGGGATTGATTCGCGCGGTTTCACCGGCGTATCGGGGTGTGTATTAGATGCGCTCCCTCGCCGCCGCCTGCAACGGGCGTTTTTCTGCCGCTTATGACGCTGATCCAAGGCTATCTTTTCCGGCAGATCGGCCGCCCCGTCGCAGGCGCGTGCGCCGCGCTGGCCGGAATCGGCATTCTGAGCCAGAGCCTGGATCAGCTGGAAGTCATCGTCGAGCGCGGCCAGAGCGTCTGGCTCATGGTCAAGCTGACGCTGCTGGCGGTGCCGCAACTGCTCGCTGTGATAATTCCCATCGGACTGTTCGTCGGTGGACTTATCGCGCTGACGCGCTTGCAGCGGGAGCAGGAGCTGACGGCGGTGTTCGCGTCGGGCGTGACGCGCTGGGCGGCGATTCGGCCCGCCGTCTGGCTGGCGGTCATCGCCACACTGCTGACCCTGTCGATCACCACAGTCGTGCAGCCGTGGTCGCAGCGTCAGGCGCGGGCCGAGACTTTCGCCATCCGCACCGACCTGGCCGCCGTCCTCGTCGAGGAGGGCCGCTTCGTCCAGGGTCCCGACGGACTGACCGTCTATGTGCAGCAGATCGAGCAGAATGGCCTGCTGAAAAACCTGTTCGTGTATCTGGAGCACGGCGACAAGATCACCACTTGGGACGCCGCCGAGGCGCGCTTCGGGCGGGTCGACGGCCAGCCCCTGCTGACCCTCATCAACGGCTCGAGGCAAAGCTACTCGTCACAGGGCGTGCTGGAATACTTTTCCTTTGACCGCACGGTGGTCGACCTCTCGCCCTACACCGACATGACAAAACAGATTACATACAAGACCCAGGACCTTTATCTTCCACAACTTTTCGATCCATCGCCGCAGGACCTCGATCGGGTTGGCTCGCGCGGCGAACTGGCGGCCGAAGGACATTCGCGCCTGTCCGCGCCCCTCTACGCTCTCACAGCCATGGCCATGGCGCTGGCCGCCATTATGGGCGGACCGTTCAGCCGGACCGGGTATGGATTGCGGATCGCCAAGGCGGCCGCGACCTTCCTCGTGTTGCGGCTGGTCGGTTATTCCGTGGTCGCCGCGAGCGCATGGAACGGCTGGCTCAACGTCTTTCAGTATCTGCTGCCAATCATCGCGGCGGCCGTCGCGCTCCGCCTGTTGTTCCGGGCCCTGAAACCCCGCCGGCGTCGGGCCTTGCCCGGTGTCGACAGGCTGAAGGCGAGGTTCGCGTGAGCCGGACCTCCCTGCCCGTCCGTTGGCTCAGGCTGGGGCGCATCGAACGCTATGTGCTGGTCCAGCAAGGACGCGCCCTGGCGGTCGCCCTGGGCGTCATCGCTGCCCTGATCATGCTGATCGACTTCGTCGAGATTTCGCGCGGCCTGGGGTCCGACGTCGATCTGTCGGGCATGCGCATCCTCGGGCTGATGCTGCTGAAGTCGCCGCAGGTGATCATCCAACTGCTGCCCTTTGTTTTCCTGTTCGGTACGCTGTCGGCGTTCGTTGGCCTGAACCGGCGTAGCGAACTGATCGCCATGCGGGCGGCGGGCGTTTCGGCCTGGCGGTTCGTGCTGCCCGCGGCCGGTGCGGCCCTGATGCTCGGCGTGGTGACGGTGATCGCCCTGGGACCGCTGGCGGCCTCGGCGGATGGCCTTTTCCAGCGTGAGCGGACGCGCCTTTCGGGCTCGGTCGCTGGGGCCGAAAGCCAGGCCGTCTGGATCCGTGAAGGGGACGACACCCGACAAATGGTCATCCGCGCGGCGCGACAGGATCGGTCCAGCGCCCGCCTCGTGGGGGTGACCTTCTTCATCTACACCAATGATGGCAACGGCCTGCGCAGCTTCTCGGAACGGATTGATGCCGCCTCTGCCTCGCTCGCGGCCGGTCGCTGGCGGCTGGTGGATGCCGTCGGGGCCCAGATCGGCCAGCGCGCCGTGCGCTACGCCACCCTTGACCTGCCATCCAGCCTCGCCGACGAGGAAGCCTTCGAGCGGTTCGCCCGGCCACAGGCGACGCCGTTCTGGTCGCTCCCGGCCCAGATCGAGCGGGTCGAGGCCGCCGGCTTCTCGACCACCGCCTATCGCCTCAGATTGCAGCAACTGCTGGCCACGCCGCTGATGTTCGGGGCTATGTCGATTCTCGCCGCGGCCTTCTCATTGAGGCTGATGCGGCTGGGCGATCTGGCCCGCATGAGCGCCTCGGCCGTCGTGCTCGGTTTCGGCTTCTTCTTCGTCAACCAGGCCGCGTCGGCGTTCGGATCCGCCGAGGTGATCCCGCCCTGGCTGGCCGCTTGGCTCCCACCCTTGCTGACAGCGCTCGCCGCCTTCACCTTGCTGTTCTATACCGAAGATGGCTAAGCGATCCGTCCGGCCGTTCCGTTCGCCTTCCAGAGTGACCTTGCATGCAGCGTGACCGCCGCGCGCCCGATAGGGGAGCCTTGCGTCTCCGGCTTCTCGCCGGTGCCGCCGCTATTGCGATGGCGTCCTTGGCGAGCGTGGCGCTGGCCCAGGAGGTGCCCGCCACCCCCGTACCTGCGGCTGTTCCGGGACCAGATGGGCTGACCCCCGACGCCGTCTATCTCGAGGCTGGCTCGGCCACGCGCGAAGGTGGCCTGATCACAGCGACGGGTGAGACCGAACGGGTGCTGGCCCGGTTCCGGAACGGCACCTTGCGGGCGGGCCGGCTCTCCTACGACCTGGGTCTCGGGGTCGCGACCGCCGGCGACGATGTCGAGTTCACCGATCCCGAGGGCAATGTCGTCTTCGCCAGCTATCTGGAACTCGATTCCGACCTGAAGGCCGGCGTGGTAGTGGATTTCGCGACCCGCTTCCGCGGCGGCGCTCATCTGATGGCCGCAACGGCTGTGCGGCGCAGCGAAAACGTCAACGAACTGAACTACGCCCTCTTCACCCCCTGCCCGATCTGCGACGCGGAAGGGAAGCCAAAGGAACCCAGCATCGCCATCCAGGCGCAGAAGGTGGTTCAGGATGAAGAGCTGCGGGCGATCCTGTACCAGAATGCGGTCTTCCGGGTCGGCGGCGTACCCGTCTTCTATCTGCCGTTCTTCGCGCATCCCGACCCGACCGTCGAGCGCGCCTCCGGCTTTCTGGTCCCGATCCCCAGCTATGACGAAGGACGGGGCATCAGCCTCGAGGTCCCGTATCTGCGGGTGATTTCGCCGTCTGAGGACTGGCTGATCAGTCCGCAGTTCAATTCCGACATCGCGCCGTTGCTGAACCTGCAGTGGCGCAGGCGCTTCGCCAACGGCATGATCGTGGCCCGTGCCGGCTATACCTATGAGGAGAATTTCGGCGATTTCGACGGGCTTGATCCCGACAATCTGCCGGACATTCCGATCGACGCGGAACATCGCAGCTATCTGCTCGCATTCGGGCGATTCGATCCGACCGGACCCTGGCGCGGCGGCTTCACGGCGGAGCGTACCTCGGACAAGACCCTGTTTGATCGCTACGACGTCCGCGATCCCTACCAGGACAACGGCCTCTACTATGGCGATCAACGCCGCCTGATCAGCCAGATCTACGCCGAGCGCCAGACTGCGCGCTCCTATTTCTCCGTCGCCGCCTTCGATATCCAGAGTCTTCGTGTCGCGGTGGCCAACGACGATGCGCCCGGCCTGAACATCTTCGAGACGGACGACAGCCTTCCGGTCGTCGCCCCCTTGGTCGAGGCGCGATGGGAGCCTTCCGGGCCCATTCTGGGCGGACGGCTGAGATTGCGCGGCTCGGCGGTTTCGCTGTTCCGCGATGCCTATGTCGGCGGCCCTGTCCTGCGGCCCGAGATCATCCCTGTCGGCTCTACGCTGGGTCTACCCGGCGTCGACAGCCGCCGCGTGTCCGGCCAGGCCGAATGGCGGCGCACGCTGATTTCGCTTAACGGCGTGCGGTGGGAGCCGTTCGTCGACGTGCGCGCCGATCTCTATTCGGTCAGTGACCTGCCGCCGTTGACGGGTCTGCCGGAAGAGGCGATCACGCGCGGACGGGCGACAGCCGGCCTGGACCTCGGCTACCCCCTGATTCGCCGCGTCGGCCCACGTGCCGACCTGATCCTGGAGCCGATGGCTCAGCTGTCGATATCGACCGATCCCGATCTGGATACGCGCGTTCCCGTTGAAGACAGCCAGACTCTGGAGCTGGACGAAAGCTCGCTGTTCCGGATCGATCGGTTTCCCGGCTACGATCTGTATGAAGGCGGCGTCCGGGTCACCGCTGGCGTGCGGGCGACCCTGCGCTGGAATGAAGGCCGGCAAGCCAGCCTGTTTATCGGCCGCAGTTTCAGGGAGTCCGAAGAGCCCGCCTATCTGGTCCCGATTCCCGACGCGCCGACCCAATTGTACGATCCATCGGGGCTGGCCTCCGACACGTCGGACTGGGTGGTTCAGGGCAGTTTCTCCCCCTCCGACCGAATCCGTGGCTGGGGCCACGCAACTTTTGATTCATCAGGCGAAGTCCGTCGGGCCGAGGCGGCGGTCGACGGACGTTGGGGCCGGCGAAACCTGGCCACGGTCAGCTACATCGTCGATCGCTCGAATCCGCTCGATGGGCCGCTGAACCGGAACTATGAATTTGTGCAACTGGCGGCGCAGCAGTTCGTCTATGGAAACTGGGGCTTGGCCGTCACCGGCATCGCCGACCTTGACCGCGACATCGTCACCCGGTCCGAGGTGGGACTGCTGTTCGACGACGATTGTTTCCGCTTCGAGGTCGGCTATCGGCGCGACAACACGCGCGTGCGGCCGACCGGGCCGTCTGAAGGCGTCTATATACGCCTAAACCTCGCCACTTTCGGCGGTACAGGGTATGGACGCACCGATCGGCGTTGACCGGCGCGCGACGCGGGGGCACGCGCCGCCGGACCGGGACGGTTCCCTGGACGGGCACCGCTTGAGGAATCAGGACTGACATGGGTTTGAAGCGTTATTTGACGGGTGTGGCGTTCGCCGCCCTTTTGGCCGGTCCGGTCGCCGCGCAGACCGCGCCCCCGGTCGCGGCCGGGAACCTCAATCCGGCCGCAGAACAGGCACCGGCGGTGGCACCCGCTGCACCGGCGTTCCAGATGTCCGACGGCATACTGGCCACGGTCAACGACAGCGTCATCACAGGCTTCGACCTGCGCCAGCGCATGTTGTTGCTGATCGCCATGACCCAGGTCCAGCCGACCCCTGAAAACATCCCGGCGATCCAGCAACAGGCTTTGAACGCCCTGATCGACGAGCGGCTGCAGGTCCAGGAACTGGCCAAGTTCGAGGACCTGAAGGTCACGGACGAGACGGTCGACGCCGAAATCGCGGCCATGGCCCAGGAGGTGGGCACGACGCCGCAGAGCTACATCGACTTCCTCGCGCAAGGCGGCATTCGCCCCACCACGATCCGCGAACAGCTGCGCACCCAGATCGGCTGGAGCCAGCTGGTCGGCGGCCGGTTCCAGAGTCGGGCGCGCGTCAGCCGATCAGCGGTCGATTCGGCCATGCGCCAGATCGCAGAGGCCGCGACGAAAAAGCAGTATCTGATCGGCGAAATCTATCTCGAATCCGCCCGCGTCGGCGGCCAGCAGGCGGCGCTGAACGGGGCCAACCAGTTGGTGCAGCAGATGGTCCAGGGCGCGCCCTTCCAGGCCGTTGCCCAGCAGTTTTCGGCGGCTCCTTCGGCGACCCGGGGCGGCGACGCCGGCTGGGTGGTCGAAGGCACGGTTCAGCCGGCCGTCCAGCAGGCACTGGACCAGCTCGCGGCAGGCCAACTGTCCCGGCCCATTCCGGTCGATGGCGGTGTCTACATCATCTATATGCGCGACAAGCGCGACGGGGCCTCGGCCAGTCTGGTCCAGATCAGGCAGGTGATGATTGAAATGCCGGAGACGGCGACGGAGCCGGAGGTGCTGGCGGCGACGCAGCGGCTCGAGACCCTGCGACCGCAGCTGACCTGCGACACGATGCTGACGCGGGCGACGTCGGAGCAGGGTCTGCTGGGCGCCGACCTCGGCGAGGCGGACGTCCAGAACCTTGCCCCGCAGTTCCAGCAGGTGGCCCGCTCGGCCGAGGTCGGCTCGATCAGCACGCCGGTGCGCACCCCGCTGGGCGTCCACCTGCTCGGCGTCTGCGGGCGTCGCGTCGGCGGCAACGAAGCCCCGGACGCCCGTCAGGTCGAGGGCCAGCTGTTCCGCCAGAACCTCGCCACGCTGGACCGCCGCTACATGCGCGATCTGCGCGAGGACGCCCTGATCGAGATGAAGTAATGGCCGGGCCGGCCCCGCTGGCCCTGTCCATGGGCGAGCCGGCGGGCATCGGCCCGGAAATCATCGCCGGGGCCTGGAGCGCGCTGGCGGCCGAGGGACCGGCCTTCGTCGTCATCGGCGACGCCGCCCTGCTGCGGGCGCAGGGCAGGCCGGTGCAGACCGTCATGGCGGCGTCCGACGCCGTCACCGTGTTCCGCCACGCCATACCGGTGCTGGATCAACCCCTGCCCGCCCCCGTCATCCCGGGCCACCCCGAGGCGGCCAATGCCGGCACCGTGGCCGACTGGATCGAGCAGGCGGTCAATCTGGCCCTGTCCGGCGAGGCCTCCGGCGTGGTCACCGCCCCGATCGCCAAGGCCCCGCTGTACGCCGCCGGGTTCCGCTTTCCCGGCCATACGGAATTCATCGCCGAACTGACCGCCGACGTGCCGTATTCCGGCACGCGGGGTCCGGTCATGATGCTGACGGCGAAGGACCTGCGCGCCTGTCTGGTGACCATCCATGCGCCGCTGGCCGAGGTGCCGGAACTGGTCACCCTCGAGCGGGTCTGCCGCACGGCCCGCGTGGTCCATGAGGCGATGCGGCGCGATTTCGGCATCGGCACGCCGCGGCTGGCGCTGGCCGCGCTGAACCCTCACGCGGGCGAGAGCGGTTCGATCGGCCTGGAGGAGATCGAGGTGCTGGCCCCGGCGGTCGCCGCCCTGCGCGCCGAGGGAATCGCGATCACCGACCCCCGGCCCGCCGACACCCTGTTCCACGACGCCGCCCTGGCGACCTACGACGCCGTCCTGTGCCTGTATCACGACCAGGCCCTGATCCCGGTCAAGACGCTGGACTTCTGGGGCGGGGTCAACACCACCCTGGGCCTGCCGCTGATCCGCACCTCGCCCGATCACGGCACCGGTTTCGACATCGCCGGCAAGGGCGTGGCCCGGGCCGACAGTCTGATCGCCGCGATCCGGCTGGCGGGGTCGATGGCGGCGGCGCGGGCAGGTTAGTCCTCCCCCACAGGGGGAGGGGGACCATCCGCAGGATGGTGGAGGGGGCCTGTCCCGACCCGCACCCTCAATCCGTTCAGCACGCCATCGAGATTCCCCAGCACCTCCCGCGCCGGTATGCGCAGCGTCGATATCCCCCGCTTCTCCAGCCAGATCGTCCGCCCGCGGTCCCGCGCGATACGGTCGGGCTCGCCATGGCTGGCGCCGTCAATCTCAACCGCCAGCCGGCAGGCATGACAATAGAAGTCGAGAACCCATGGCCCCACCGGGTGCTGGCGTCGGAAATGCACACCCAGCCTGCCTCGACGAACGACCTGCCAGGGCATGACCTCGGGCAGGGTCATCCGCCGGCGCAACGATCTGGCGCGTTCGATGGAGAGGCCCGGGGCGTCCATTGACGCAACCTATGGCGGTATCGGGTTTGCGCAAGGCCGTTCAACCGGGGATGGGGATGGTCCCCCTCCACCATCCTTCGGATGGTCCCCCTCCCCCTGGGGGGGAGGAATGCGTATGAAGGGGGGGTGACCGACCTCCCCTCCCTGCGCGAATCTCTCGACGCCCACGGCCTGTTGGCGAAGAAGAGCTTCGGGCAGCATTTCCTGCTGGACCTGAACATTACCCGCAAGATCGTGCGGCTGGCCGGGCCGTTCGAGGGGCGGGCGGTGATCGAGGTCGGGCCGGGTCCCGGGGGGCTGACGCGGGCGCTGCTGGAGAGCGACGCGGGGCGGGTGGTGCTGGTCGAGAAGGACCCGCGTTTCCTGCCGCTGCTGGCCGAGCTGGACGACGGTTCCGGGCGGCTGGTCGTGGTCGAGGCCGATGCGTTGGGGGTGCGCGAGGCCGAGCTGGTCGAGGGACCGGCGCACGTCGTCTCCAACCTGCCCTACAATGTCGGCACGCCGCTGCTGATCAAATGGCTGACCGGGCCGTGGATGCCGCACGCCCTGACCCTGATGTTCCAGAAGGAGGTGGCCGAGCGGATCACCGCCGCCCCCGGCGACGAGGCCTATGGGCGTCTGGCGGTGATCAGCCAGGCGGTGTGCGAGGCGAAACTGGTGATGCACCTGCCCGCCGCCGCCTTTACACCCCCGCCCAGGGTGGCCTCGGCCGTGGTCCATCTGGTGCCGCGCGCGGACCGGCCGGACCGTGACCTGTTGAATACGCTGGAGCGCGTCACCGCCGCCGCCTTTGGCCAGAGACGCAAGATGCTGCTGTCCAGCCTCAAACAACTGGGCGGTGCCG
>JBBQTX010000036.1:0-12091 GCA_038234475.1 Caulobacterales bacterium
GGTCACATCCGGATTGGCCGGATCGCCGATCCGGACGCGGGCGACCAGACCGTCCAATTCGACGCGCTCGACCCACATCTCGGCGTCCACCCCCTGCTGTTCCAGCCAGCCGACCAGCAGCTGACGCGTGGCCGCCCGGCGGTTCAGGTAAAGCAGCGCCACCAGAACCAGCAGCACGCCCGCGATCACGCACGCGACCTTCAGGCCGCGCCGGCCCCGGCGCGGGCCCCGGGGTGGACGGACGGAGCGGGGATCTGTCGCGGCTTCGCTCATGCGCCGACCCATATCGGGACACGGGCGGCCGAGGGAAGGGACAAGAGCAATGTCATTCCCGCCGACAGCACTAAGATCGTGTCATCATTAGCACAATCGAGTGGCGGATCGGCCACTTTGAATGCAGGATGGGTCTCCTCGAGGCGTTGGACTTCGCTTGCCGGTGGTTGTTGTCGGAGGCGTCGCCAATACACTGTTCGTTTCAACCGATCGTCTCTTGGTTCACGCAAGCTTTACCGGCGAGAACGGCTTCGGTTAACGCCATGTAACGAACTGTCTTCCCATGATGGAACGAACGGGCTATAGCCCTGTCTCGCGCCGGGGGGCCGCTTTCGGCGCGTTCCTTGCTTCAGTAGCCTTGGCGCCGACCGGCGTCGTCGTTTGTCGGGGACCGATGGCTCAGTTCGATCCACGTCGCCAGCCGATGCGTATCGCGCCACACGCCCTCACGGCGGTTGCGGCGATTTCGGTGGCGTTGCTTGCCGGCCGTGTTTACCAGCCCGCGAAAGCGGAAGAGGCCCCGCCTCTCACCCATACCCAGATCGCGACGCTGGAGGCCCAGGCCTTTGCCGCTGGCGCGACCCCCGCCGGCCTGACCACGCCGGAAGCCATCCCGGTCCAGATCCGCCGCGGCGAGACCTTCGAACAGGCCGTGGGCCGCACCGGCATCGCCCCCGAAGAAGCCTCGGCCGTCGCCGCCACCCTGTCCAACGCCATGGACGTCACCGCGATGCGCGCCGGCCAACGCTTCGAGACCGCCATCTCCCAGCCGCGTGGCGGACGCGGCGACGCGCGCCTGATCGGCCTGACCATGCGGACGGGCCCGGCCACCCAGCTGACCGTGTCGCGCAGCTTCGACGGCGCCCTGCGCCTGCGGGCCCTGGAAGAAAAAGTCACCCACGAGACCGTCGTCCTGACCGGCAAGGTCGAAGGATCGCTGTCACGCACCGCGCGTCGGGACGGGGCCCCGCCCGACGTAGCCCGCGCCGCCGGCCGCCTGTTCTCGGGCAAGTTCGACATGGACCGCGACGTCCAGGCGAACGACGAATACACTTATGTCTTCGGTCGCACCGTGACCGAGAACGGTCGCACCATCGGCACCGACGGCCTGCTGTACGCCGAACTCAAGGGCGTCAGCTTCTATCGCTTCAAGCGCGCCGGCGCACGCGACGCCGAATATTTCGACGCCAGCGGCAAGAACACCCGCTCGGCCTTCATGCGTACGCCGCTGGAGCGCGGGTTCCGCGTCTCGTCCTCGTTCGGCTTCCGCCGCCATCCGATCGCCGGCTATCGCAAGATGCACCAGGGCATCGATTTCGCTGCGGCCACGGGCACGGCGGTCGTGGCGCCGGCCGACGGCGTGGTCGTCGAGGCCCGTCGCTGGGGCGGCTATGGCAACTGGCTGCGCATCCGCCACGCCAACGGTCTGGAAAGCGGCTACGGACACCTTTCGCGCTACGCCTCCGGCGTGCGCGCCGGCCAGCGCGTGCGGCAGGGCCAGATCGTGGCCTATGTCGGCTCGACCGGGGCCTCGACCGGGCCCCACCTGCACTATGAAATCTGGCGCGGTGGCCAGCGGATCAACCCGGCGGGCGTGCGCACCACCGAGGGCACGGTTCTGGCCGGGGCCGACCTCGCCGCCTTCCGCGCCGAAAAGGCCCGCATCGACCGTATCCGCGCCGCCGGCGGCGAGCGTCGCCCGCAGGTTCAACGCGCCGCCGCCAATTCCGTGCGCCCCGCCCAAGGCTAGCCGTCCCCTCTCAGCCGGGGTTGGCCGCCACGATCAGAGCGTCGTCAAGGTCGCGCGCCCTCTGTGCCGCCTCGCGCCGGAACAGCCGTGCCGCATAGGCCTTGAAGGCGTCGCGATCCGGCAGGCTCCTGAACTGAAGCCCCCAACCGATCTGGCTGCCGACATAGACGTCCGCCGCCGAGAAGCGGTCGCCCAGAATCCATGGGCCGGTCGAGACCGCCGTCTCCAGCGCATCGACCACCTGTTCGAAACTGCCGTATCCGGCCATGCCCGCCTTGTCGGCCGGTGCCAGCAGATTCATCGACTTGGCCGTAACCGCAGCCTCCAGCGGGCCGGCGGCGAAGAACATCCAGCGCAGATAGGTCCCGCGCGCGGGATCGTCGAAGGCCGGGGCGAGGCCGGTATCCGGAAAGGCGTCGGCCAGATAGGCGCAGACGGCGGCGCATTCGGTCACGGTGACCCCGCGATGGGTGATGGCTGGGACCTTGCCCATCGGGTTCAGCGCCAGATAGTCCGGCGCCTTCATCGTCGTGCCGTAATCGAGCACCACGGTACGATAGGGTCGGCCGACCTCCTCCAGCATCCAGCGCGCAATACGGCCGCGCGACATGGGGTTGGTGTAGAAGACGATCTCGTCTCCGGGCGGTTGAATCACTGGAATCTCCCCTGCTTTGGAGTGGACGCTAACCCAAGGTCGTAATGGAACAAAGACGAAACATCCTCAAGGGCCTGATCGGTGCAACGGCCCTGGCCGCCGGAGCCCCGGCGTGGGCGCAGGGCGGCTTCCGCTCGCGTCGGATCACGGTCGAGACGCGCGGGACCGGGCCGGACCTGATCCTGATCCCCGGCCTGGCCTCGACGGCGACGGTCTGGCGCGGGACGGCGGACCGGCTGGCGGCCCGCCGGCGGCTGCATCTGGTCTCGGTGCGCGGTTTCGGCGATCTGGCGGCTCAGGACAACGTCAGCGGCGCGGTCATGACCGGGGTGGCGAACGACCTGCGCCGCTACATCGCCGAACAGCGGCTGACCCGGCCGGGGATCATCGGCCACTCGATGGGCGGCCAGCTGGGCGTCCGCGTCGCAGCCGACGCCGGCGACCGGGTCAGCCGGCTGATGGTGGTGGATTCCTCGCCCTTCCTCGCCGCCCTGATCAGTCCCGAGGCGACGATCGGAGACGTCGAGCCGATCGCCCAACTCGCCTATCAGGCAGTCCAGTTTCTCGGCGACGCGGGCCTGGCGTCGCGCGGACGCGAGCTGGGGCTGGAACTGGGCGGGGCCACCGACGCCCTGTTCGGCAGCCTGGGCTGGCAGGGCGGCGACCGCCGGGTTCTGGCCCAGTCGCTGTACGAAGTCATGACCGTCGACCTGCGCCGGCGACTGCCCGACATCACCGCGCCGGTCACGGTCGTCTATGGCTGGAGCCCGGACGGGACCTCGCCGCGCAGCCGCACCGACAGCCTGTTCCGCGCGGCCTATGGCCGGCTGAACCGACCGGCGACCTTCGAGCGGATCGAGGGGGCCGAACATATGGTGATGATCGACCAGCCGCGGCGGTTCCTCGCCGCCGTCGACCGGTTCCTGGCCTGAGCCTCAGTCGGCGTCGGGCTGGCGATCCGGATGGGCGGCGGCAAAGTCGGGATGGTCCGCCGCTGCGGCCTCGATGGCCAGCAGGCGCGGAAAGGCGCCCAGCGGGACGTTGAAACGCCGCGCGGAATAGATCTGCGGCAAAAGATAACAGTCGGCCAGCGTCGGCGTCCGGCCGAAACACCAGCCCGCCCCGTCCCGACCGACGAGGGTTTCCAGCGCCGTGAGCCCGGGGAGGATCCAGCGCGTCGCCCAGGCGTCGACGGCGGCCTGGTCGGCCCCGAAGCCCTCACGCAGGGCCTTGCCGACGCGCAGATTGTTGAGCGGATGGATGTCGCAGCCGATCAAGGCGGCCATGGCCCGGACGGACGCCCGCTCGATCGGGTCGGCCGGCAACAGCGGCGGGGTCGGATGGGTCTCCTCCAGCCATTCGAGGATGGCGGGGCTCTGGGTCAGAACGGCCCCGTCGATTTCCAGCGCCGGCACCATGCCCTGGGGGTTCAGGGCGACGAAGGCGTCGGACTTCTGGACCCCGGTGCGCAGGTCGACGCCCTGCTGGTCGTAGGTCACACCCTTGAGGTTCAGCGCGATCCGGGTGCGATAGGCCGCGCCCGAGCGCCAGTAGCCGTGCAGGATCATCGCGGTTTCACCTTAAAGATGAGCGGTTCGAGCCCGCCGATCCGGGCCTCAACCCGGTCGCCGGGTTGCAGCGGACTGACGCCTTCGGGTGTGCCGGTGAAAACCAGATCGCCGGGCCGCACGTCCCAGAGTTCGCGCGCCTTGTCGAGAATCTCGTCGGGATTCCAGACCATGTCGTTCAGCCGGCCTGACTGGCGGACCTCGCCGTTGACGATCAGGGTGATCGTGGCACCCGGATCCGGCAACCCCCCCAGTGTGATGCACCCACAGGGCGCGGACTGGTCAAAGCCCTTGGCCGCGTCCCAAGGCCGGCCCTTGTCCTTCGCTGCGGCCTGAAGGTCGCGCCGCGTCAGGTCGCAGCCCACGGCCCAGCCTACGATCCCTCCGTCCGGGCCGATGGCGCAGACCAGTTCGACCTCATGATGCAGATTGGCCGTCGCGGTCGGATAGACCGGGTCAAACCCGTCGCTTACCAGGGCGTCCGCCGGCTTGGAGAAAAAGAAGGGTTCGGCCCGCGCATGACCCATCTCCCGGGCATGGGCGGCATAGTTCTGGCCGACGCAAAGGATGCGACGCACCGGGAACCGTTCCCCGCGTCCCTCGATTGGCAGGGACGGCGTCGGAGCGGGGGGAAACAGCCAGTCGGTCATCCGTGCTGTCTAGAACCGGACGCCACGTTTCGCCAGCGCGCGAAGCGGCGGATTGCTGCAATGCGGGAACCACGAAAGCGGAGTGGCGTTCCGTCCCAGGGTTCTCTATTTAACCGTCAAGCTTGAAGAACGGAGCGCGCATCATGGCCACCACCAAGGCAGCACGGGAAGCCGTGAAGGACGACATCAACACACTCAAAGACGACCTCAAGGCGCTGGGCGCCGAGGAAAAGGCGCGGCTGCGCGAAAAAGCGGCGTCCGCCGAGGCTCGCTTGCGCGCCAAGGCCGCCGAGACAGAAGCAAGACTGCGTGAACAGTCCGAAGTCGTGCGCGAGCGGGCCCGGGGCTATTACGACACCGCCCGGGTGCACGGTCAGGAATACTACGACGAGGCCACCGAGCGATTCGACGAGGCCCAGCGCTATCTGGTCGAGCGGGTCCAGGAACGCCCGGTCCAGTCGACCGCCATCGCCCTGGGCGTCGGCGTGGTTCTGGGCCTGCTGCTCGCCGGCCGTCGCCGCTGATGCTGGGAGCAGGACTGGCCAGGGGCCTCGTCCGGAAGGCCGTCGCCGCCTCGGTGGCGGCCGGTGCCGCCTTGGTAGCGATCATCGCCCTGGGGGCCACCATCTTCTACGCGCTCCAGCTGGTCGTCGTGCCGCTGGCGGCCGCTGCGATCACCACCCTGCTGTTCTCCGTCGTCGCCCTGGGCATCGCCCTGACCTTCATGGCCTCGGACGATAAAGGCGACGACGTCGAGGACGAGCCGCCGACCGGTCTGGGACAGCGCGCCTTCATGCTGTTCCGGGAACGGCCCATACTGGGCACGGTCGCGGCCTTGGCGGGTGGCTGGATCTTCCTGCGCAATCCGGCCCTGGCCACCATGGTTGCGGCCGCCTTCACCGAAAAGAACCACGGGCGTCGTCGCTAGATGTGGGGCCCGATCGGTTGAGGAGGACTCGCTTCGCGATTCCGCCGACGCCGTGAATCAGGCTCCAGCATGATGCTGGAGCCAAGCGAGCCCCCTCTGACCCGGCCAGGCTTTCGAGACGGAACGACCGGTTCACCGGGACGTTGAACTCCAGGGCGCGACGACCGTCGGGCCTCGTGGATCAATCGTTCCGGAAGGACCTGCTCATGCTCCGTTGGGCCATCATATTTCTGGTCGTCGCCTTGGTCGCCGCCGTACTCGGCTTCGGCGGTATCGCCAATTTCTCGTTCGAGATCGCCAAATTTGTCGCGGTCATCGCCATCATCCTGTTCGTGGTCTCCCTGATCATGGGCGGCATGCGCGGGCGTAGCTCGCGCCTGTAGCCGGTCACCAATCGACCGGACGAGGGCTGCGGCACGCCGCAGCCCTCGTTGTTTGCGCCAACAGGGTCAGACGGCGGCCAGTTCGCGCGCGCCGGCGGCGTTCGGATCGGGTGCGGTCGCGGGGGCACGCGTGTCCTGACGCCGCGGCAGCCGCCAGGTCTCGCCCGGCTCGAACATGCCACCGGTCCACGCCATCGCCGTAACGGTAATCTGACGAGAGTCCCATTCTATCTGGTTGAAACTGGCCGGCGATCCGCGCTCGCGGTGCGACAGGGTTCCACAGCCGACCGCATAGGAGCAGGAATCACCGAGCGCGATAGGCAGGGCGAAGGGGGTATGGACATGGCCCGTGGTAATGATGTCGACCCCCGCCTCGGCGAAGATCAGAGCGGCGGCCTCACCCCGCTTCACCTCACCGGTCATCGGCGCCCCGATCATCTCGACCAGCGGATGGTGGCAGGCCAGAACGCGCAGCGCCCCGATCGGGGCCCGTCGCAGGGCCTCGGCCGCCTTGCGGGTCTGACCGAGGTCGATGACGCCCTTCGACCAGTTGGACCGTGCCTGCCAGCCCCGCGCCGTGACGACACCCCTGACCATCAGATCGGGGCTCAGGAACTGGTGGTCGTGGGCCGGGTGGCCCGTCGCCCGCTCGAACGCCTTCCACGGGTGAAACAGGCGCGCCGTCAGGCTCCAGTAGGGGACGTCGTGATTGCCGACGATGACGAAACGCGGATCCGGCATCTGCGCGATCCAGCGTCCGGCCGCCTCGAACTCGTCCGGCAGGCCGCGCTGGGTGATGTCGCCCGTGACCAGGACCAGGTCGGGCCGAACCGCGTGCGCGTAGTCCAGCGCTGCCGCGCAGGCATGCCGATGCTCGCAGCCGAAGTGAATGTCCGAAAACTGCAGGATGCGTCCCATCAGACGCTATTCTCGGCCACCGGCGGGATGGGTGCCAACGCCTTGAAGGCCGTCGGCAGGAAGCGAACGCGGGCGGCGTGGCGCAACAGGATCGGCTCGCCGTCGATCACGGCGGGGATGCGCGAACGGGCGCGGATCGTCGCCCGCCGGATCGATCGGGTGGTCACGGAAGGGTCGTCGCGCCAGTCCTTCATCACCGCATGGGCGGCAAGGCGCAGCACTTCGGCCGCGTCTGACGGGTTCATAACCGCGGCCTCGAGCCCGCTATTCTTGTCCATCGCGCGCGAGATCATCGGACTGATCAGGACAAGGGCCTCCGCGCGTCCGTCAGGACGGCCATCCAGCGAAAACCGCAGGCGACCGGTGAAGGCTCGCTTCAGCGCCCGGCGCGCATAGCTCCAGGCGAGGCCGAACCGCCCGTCACGGACGGCTTCCCGCGCAGGGGCCCACAAGGCCGGCGAACCGAGAATGGCGGCGCAGAAGAAGGCTCGACAGGTCTGGTCGTCGCTGATCTCGCCGCCGGCCACGGACTGGGACGCGCCTTCCTCGAGCGCGATCCTCAACGCGGCCTTCCAGTCACCGGTGCCGTAGAGGGCCTTTGGCAGCATGTTCATGGTGCCGCCGGGCAGGGGGGCGATCAGCGGCCCGTCGGGGCCGGCCCGCGAGGCGACCGTGCCCGCCGTTCCGTCCCCGGCGAGGACGAACAGCACGTCGGGACAGGCGTCCAGCGCGGTCTGGATCTGGTCGTCGAAATGATCGGCCTCAAGTGCCACGACGGTCGACCGGCACGGGTACTCGGCGAGAAGCACCCCGGCCTCCTCGACCGCCCGCGGTCCAACTCCGCCGGCCTGGGGATTCACCAGCATGATCACCGTGTCCAGCGACAGGTGGGGCGTCAGCATGCGCGGTTCGACGGCCCCGCCGTCGGGCGCGGCCGTCTGTTCGGAGGCCATGGCCAAGGTCTCTGTCATGCCGCCCGAACGCCCGTAAAGAGCCGATGTTCCGGGCGGCACGTCCCTGGCGATACTAGGACTTCTTCAGCTCTTCGGAAGCGGCGGCCGCCCCGGCCTCGGCGGCGTCGCCGGCCTTTTCGGCGGCATTGCCTGCCGCGTCGGCGGCTTCGTCGGCGACGCGCGGCGCTTCGCCCTGGACGGTCGAGACCGCCTTGGTGATCCAGCCGTCCATCATGGCGCCACCCTCTGCCAGCGACTGTTCCTTGATGCCCAGCACGGCCGTCAACACGCCGAACAGCGCCAGCAGGGTGACCAGGATGCCAACGATCGGATTGCCCGAGCGGCGCTTGCTGCGGGCCCACACCGGGCTGTGCTCGCCGTCGTCCGCCATGCGGACCGGTTCGGAAAAACGCATACGATAACCCCCGTCTTCGCTCAAAAGCACCGTGGCCCCGCCCTCCGCGCGACCACGCGCAAGCCTAATACAGACTTAACGTCCATCATAGCCGTGGAACCGCCACGCTTATCCAGCGTTCTCACCCGTGGGGCGAACCCCGGGATGAAGGACATACCCATGAACAAGGCAATCATCGCGATCGCCGCCGCCGGCCTCCTGGCCAGCGCCTGCGCAACGGATCAATACGGCAACAGCACCGGCAGTCCCAACGAGACCGTCCGCCAGGGCGCAATCGGTGCGGGCATCGGTGCCGTAGCCGGGGCTATCATCGGCAACAACGTCGGCGACGGCAACGCCGGTCGCGGCGCGCTCATCGGCGGTGCCATCGGCGGCGTGGCTGGCGCGATCCGCGGTTCGCAGCAGGACCGCAACAACCAGCAACGCTACCGCGACAACCAGAACCGCTACTACTACTGCTACGACGGTCGCCAGAACGAATGCTACTGGGAGAACGGCCAGCGTCGCTACTAGAGCGCTGTATTATATGAACACAAGGGCGGTTCGTCGACGGACGGACCGCCCTTTTCATAACCCGCCGACCCTGTTGGGCCGGGCCGGGTGAGGGGCTGGAAATGAAGCGATCGATTGCCTTGCTGGGGATCGCGGTGGCCGTGTCGGGCTGCAGCATGACGAAGTTCATGGACCGGAGCGACCTGGTGGCGGAACCGTCGGCCTGCACCGCCCAGCGGTTCGAGGTCTATTTCGCCGACAGCGAGGCGCGGCTGACCGAATCGGCGCGACGGGCCATCGGCATGACAGCGGCGCAGCTTCAGGGCTGCGACATCCGCAAGGTCCAGGTCATCGGCCTGGCCGACGCCCGGGGCGGTGCCGCGGCCAATCAGAGCCTGTCGGAGCGCCGGGCCCAGGCGGTCGCCGAAGCCCTGACCACCGCAGGCTGGCCCGCCCCCGCGTTCGACGTGGGCGCGGTCGGCGACGAGGGTGCGGAGACCGACGCCGGCGTGCGCGAGCCGATGCGCCGCCGCACCGAAGTGCTGATCGACGCGGCGCCGCGCCGCTGATGACGCGGACGGGTGTGAGCGGCTAAGGTCGCGGTCACCGTTCCCGGAGGCCGCGTGATCCGCTTCGCCCGACTGCTGATTTTCCTGATCCTGAGCCTGTCCGCCGCCCCGGTCCTCGCCCAGGCCGCCGCTCCAGCCGCACCCGCCGCCACCGCCGCGACCGGGCCCCAGCGCACGGCGCGGATCGAGGCCGAACTGGTCGCCATGTCGGCCTGGGCCGCTCCCGGCTCGACGGTGATCGTGGGCGTACGGCAGGATATCGAGCCCGGCTGGCATACCTACTGGCGCAATCCCGGCGATTCAGGCGGGGCGACGACCCTGGCCTGGACCCTGCCGGAGGGCGTGACCGCCGGGGACATCGTCTGGCCGGTCCCGGAACGACAGCGCCTGCTGGACCTGATGAATTTCGGCTATTCCGGCGTGGTCTATCTGCCGGTCCCGGTCCAGATTCCGGCCACGGCCCGACCCGGAACCAGCCTGCGCCTGACAGCGAAAGCGCTGTTCCTCGTCTGCAGCGCCGAAATGTGCGTGCCCGACGAACTGACCCTGTCGCTAAACCTGCCGGTGCGCGAGGGCGCCGCGCCCCTCGTGCGGGGCCACGGCGCCGCCATCGCGGTCGTTCTGGAACAGTCCCCCCGCCCCGCCGCGATCGAGGCCCGGGCGACGTTGGTCGACGGTGTCGTGACCCTGACCGCGACCGGCGGCCCGCTGGTCGGGAAAGACCCGGGCCCGAGCTATTTCTTCCCCTTCGAGGGCGGGGTGATCGACCATGCGGCCCCGCAGACCGGTGCCTGGGGTCCGGACGGCCTGACCCTGAGGCTGCCGGCCGGCGGCGATGTCCGGGCCGGGGGCCTGACGGGCCCGATCGGGGGGGTGCTGGCGACGACGCTAGGGGCGTTCGAGATCACCGCCCGACCCGGTCCGGCGCTGAGCGGGGCCACGGGCACCGGCGCGCTGGCGGCGGCCCCCGAGGACCGGCCTGCGGATGCGGGTGAGGCGGGCGGGCTGGCGACTTTCGTCCAGGCGGCGCTGTTCGCCCTGCTCGGCGGGCTGATCCTGAACCTGATGCCGTGCGTCTTTCCCATACTGGCGATGAAGGCGGCCTCGCTGGCGGTGGCCGCCCACGAGCCGCGCCGCGCCCGGCTGGAAGGCCTGGCGTTTCTGGCGGGCGTACTGACCACCTTCCTCTTGCTGGCGGCCGGCCTTCTGGCGCTGAGGGCGGCCGGCGAGGCGGTCGGCTGGGGATTCCAGCTGCAATCGCCGCCCGTCACGGCAGGGCTGACCCTGCTGATGCTGGCGGTCGCCCTCAATCTGTCGGGCGTGTTTCATATCGGGGCCGGCCTGCAGGGCGCGGGGTCCGGACCCCTGTCACGCCTGCCCGGCGGCGTCGGGGCCTTCTTCACCGGTGCCCTGGCGGTGATCGTGGCGGCCCCCTGCACCGCGCCGTTCATGGCGTTTGCGCTGGGTGCCGCCCTGCTGATGCCGTGGCCGCTGGCGCTGGTCGTCTTCCTGATGCTGGGCCTCGGCCTGGCCCTGCCGTTCGTGGCGGTCAGCCTGACGCCGGCCCTGCTGGCGCGCCTGCCCCGGCCCGGCCCATGGATGGAGCGGCTGAAGGGACTGCTGGCATTTCCGATGTATGCCACGGCGCTGTGGCTGGCCTGGGTGTTCAGCCGTCAGGCGGGCACCGAGCCGTTGGGGCTGTTGTTCGTCGCCGGCGTGCTGCTTGGGCTGGGCCTGTGGCTGATCGGCGGTGGCCAGACCGAGCAGGGATTCGGACGCCGCGGCGTGATCCATCTGACGGCCGGCACCGCGATGCTGGTGCTGGCCGGATCGGCCCTGGTCATGGCGGCGCGGGCCCCGGTCTCGGCGGCTGCGGACCCGGCGCGCGCCGGCAGCGCCGGCCCGGCCAGTGCGCCCTGGTCGGAGGCAGCCGTAGCCTCGGCCCTCGCCGCCAATCGGCCGGTGCTGGTCAATTTCACCGCCGACTGGTGCGTCACCTGCAAGATCAACGAGCGCAGCGCCCTGTCGTCCGCCCGCGTCACCGCCGCGCTGGACCAGACCGGCGCGGTCTATCTGGTCGGCGACTGGACCCGCCGCGACGACGCCATCGCCGCCGAACTGCAGCGCCACGGGCGGTCGGGCGTGCCGCTGTATCTGCTTTACACGCCGGGCCAGACCGCGCCGCGTGTGTTGCCGCAACTGCTCAGCGAGGGGGTGATTGTGGACGCGCTGCAGGGCGGGGGCGGATGAGGCCTATCCCTCTCCCGCTTGCGGGAAAGGTGGCCCGGCGATCGCGCAGCGATCCAGGGTCGGAGAGGGAAGCTCGAAATTCCCCCAACGTCGCTGTTCGCCCGCGGCGAAGACGCGACACTTCCCCCCGCTGCGCGGGAGAAGGAAATGAGAGAGCGTCAAACCTCCGGCTGCGGCGGGGCGGTGATGACCTCGGCGTTGTCGTTCAGCAGATCGCCCAGTTCGTCCACAGCGACTCGGCGGGCGGCGGGGGTTTGACGCTCTCTCATTTCCTTCTCCCGCGCAGC